>DDMS01000025.1:65935-66755 GCA_002340765.1 Flavobacteriaceae bacterium UBA2540
ATATCAGCAGGATTTATGTCAATTTCAATAGAATCATCAGCAACAGGATACACATACACAGACGAAAAACTCGTGTGGCGTTTTGCATTGCTATCAAAAGGAGAAATACGCACCAATCTGTGAACGCCATTCTCGCCTTTGAGCCAACCAAATGCATAATCGCCTTCAATTTCAAAAGTTACCGTTTTGATTCCTGCTGCATCTCCTGCTTGATAATTGAACGTTTTCAGTTTAAAACCTTGCTTTTCCGCCCACATTGTGTACATTCTGAACAACATTTCTGTCCAATCGCAACTTTCTGTGCCACCTGCACCAGCTGTAATTTGAATCACTGCTGACAAAGAATCTCCTTCTTCTGAAAGCATATTTTTGAACTCAATATTCTCCAAAAAAGTTATTGTTTTGTCAAATTGCTCTTCCAATTCTTCCTCATCAACATCCCCTTCTTTATAAAATTCATACAACACTATCAAATCTTCGTGAAGACTCTTAACATCTTGGTAATCAATTACCCATTTTTTCTTGAAACGTAATTCTTTCAACAATAATTCTGCTTCTTTTGGATGGTTCCAAAAGTCAGGATTTGCTGTTTTTTCTTCTTCATTGGCAATTTCAATGAGTTTTTTATCGATGTCTAAATACGATTTTAATTTCTCAATGCGAGCTGAAATATCTTTAAGTTGGTCTAGTGTAATCATAAGGGTACAAAAATAAATGAATTTTTAAGAAATCAAGTTTTAAAACATGGTAGTTATTTGTTAGTTTTATCAAAAATATATTTAGGATGAAAAAAAGACTCATTTTTATCGCAATTGCTTTT
>DDMS01000048.1 GCA_002340765.1 Flavobacteriaceae bacterium UBA2540
GCGGTCTGGACGGGACTCGAACCCGCGACCCCATGCGTGACAGGCATGTATTCTAACCAGCTGAACTACCAAACCGTTACTATAAATTTCTTATTAGCGGACGCAAATATAATCTTGTTTTTAATACTTACAAAGAAATTTATAAAAAATTTCTTCTACTTATCAAATAGCTTGTCAAAACACTTGAAAATCCGTTGTGAATATCAACAGGAACATAGTCTATTTTATATTTCAAACATTTATTTTTCAATTCCTTAAAGTAATTATCTACTAGGATTTTATATTTTTCTTGAATTTTTTCCGAGTAAATATCAATCTCTTCGCGAGTTTCAACATCTACCAATTTTTTTGGAGAGTTGCCAAAATCAAAGTTCAATTCTAGTTTTCCATCAAAAGTATGAAACAAAATAACCTCGTGTTTGTTGAATTTTAGATGACGTAATGCCTCAAATAAATTTTCATTTTCTTGATTTGTTTGAAACATGTCTGTAAACAAAAAAATGAGTGAACGCCTGTGAATTTTTTCAGCAATTTCATGTAAATATTTATATGTATCTGTAGTCGTTTTTGAAGGAGAATCCAATAATTTTTCCAATTGATGTAACAACATTTTTCGATGTCTTTCACTCCCCTTTTCGGGCGCATAATATTCATACGAATCTGAGTAAATACTCAATCCAACAGCATCTCTTTGACGCTTCAAAATCTCTATCAAACAAGCTGCTGAAACTGCCGAAAATCCGACTTTAGTTAGCGTGTTTAACGTTTGATTTTTTATCACAGGAAAATGCATAGAAGCAGAATTATCAATGATAATATGACATCTTAAATTGGTTTCTTCCTCGTATTTTTTGGTGTATAATTTCTCGGTTTTAGCGAATAATTTCCAATCTATATGACGCGTACTTTCTCCTTTATTATACAATTTATGTTCAGAAAATTCGACTGAAAATCCGTGAAATGGACTTTTATGCATGCCTGTGATAAAACCTTCTACCACTTGTTTTGATAATAAATGCAAGTTTTTAATTTCCGAAGAGTGCAGTTCTGAAAGATTCATTTTTTTAATTATTTATTGAAAATCTAATAAAAATAAAAAAAGGTTTAACGTTAGCCAAACCTTTTGTAAAATATAAATTGTTACTTGATACTATAAAGCTGCATCTATTTTTCCTGTATATACATTTTTTGGAGCAACACCTATTTGTTTATCGACTACTTCTCCGTTTTTAAAAATCAAAACAGTTGGAATATTTCTTACACCATATTTTGCAGCAAACTCTTGATTTGCATCAACATCTACTTTTCCAACGATTGCTTTTCCTTCGTATTCAACATGAATTTCATCTACGATAGGACCAACCATTCTACATGGTCCACACCAAGCAGCCCAAAAGTCAACCAATACTGGTTTGTCTGATTTTAATACGACTTCTTCAAAAGTTGCATCTGTTATTTCTAATGCCATTTTATGTTTTATTTAGATTTTTATTTGATTAATTGAAATACAAAAGTAATCATTTTATTTACTTTGTAGATTTTGAAAAATTACTTTTTACTATTAGTCTATCATTTGAACCTATTCTTACAACTAAAACAATTTTGAGGCAATTTCTCGGATATTATCACTTTTTCCCATTGAATAATAATGCAAAACAGGCACACCAGCAGCTAATAATTCTTTTGATTGCTGAATTGCCCATTCAATTCCAACTTGTTTAATTTGCTGATTTGTAGTGCATTTTTCTACTTCTGAAATCAATACTTCAGGTAAATCAATGCGAAAGACTTGTGGTAATAATTGCAAATGACGTTTAACTGCCAATGGTTTTATTCCCGGAATAATAGGCACGTGAATCCCCATATTTTTTGCTACTTCAACAAACTCGAAATACTTTTTATTATCAAAAAACATTTGAGTTACGATATAATCTGCACCAGCATCTACTTTTTCTTTCAAACGTTTTAAGTCCGTTTGCAATGAAGGTGCTTCTAAATGCTTTTCGGGATACCCAGCAACTCCCACACAAAAATCGGTTTTATCAATACTTTCTTGAACATCGTGCAAATATTTTCCAGTATTTAAATTATGAATTTGAGCTACCAAATCGCTTGCATATTCATGACCACCATCAATAGGTTCAAAGTATTTTTGATGACTCATAGCATCTCCTCTCAAAGCCATTACATTGTCAATTCCAAGATAATGACAATCTACCAAAAGATATTCAGTTTCTTCTTTGGTAAAACCTCCACACAATACATGAGGTACCGGATCTACCTTGTATTTATGCTTGATTGCTGCACAAATCCCCACTGTTCCAGGTCGCATTCTAGTGATTTTTCGCTCTAATAATCCATTCTCTTTGCTGATATACAAATATTCTTCTCTTGAGGTTGTCACATCAATAAAAGGTGGATTGAACTCCATTAATGGGTCAATATTGTCATATAATTCTTGAATACTATTGCCTTTTTTTGGCGGAATAATTTCAAAGGAAAACAAAGTTTTTCCATTTGAATTTTTAATGTGTTCTGTTATTTTCATTCCCCTAAATCCCCAAAGGGGACTTTTTTTAAATTAGTTTTTTTATTCTTCAGCCAGCGCTGGAAATAACCATTTTACAGCTTTTTCTTTTGAAATGCCTTTCCTTTTTGCATAATCTGATACTTGATCATCGGTGATTTTTCCCAAGCCAAAATATTTAGATTCCGCATTTGCAAAATAATATCCAGAAACAGCTGCGGCTGGCCACATTGCCAAACTTTCTGTTAAAATAACTCCAATTTGGTTTTCAATATCTAATAATTGCCAAATGGTTTCTTTTTCTAGATGATCTGGACAAGCAGGATAGCCTGGAGCAGGACGAATTCCGATGTATTTTTCCTGAATTAAATCGCTGTTTGTCAACGATTCATCAACGTGGTAACCCCAATGTTTTGTTCGGATTTGATAATGTAAATATTCTGCAAAAGCTTCTGCAAAACGGTCTGCAATTGCTTGCGCCATAATGCCGCTATAATCATCTTCTTTTTTTCTATAACTATCTGCCAATTCTTGCGCACCAAAAATACTCACACAAAAAGCACCCATATAATCAGTTTTTTGAGTTTCTTTTGGAGCAATAAAATCCGCCAAAGCAAACATAGGAATGCCATCTCGTTTTAAAGATTGCTGACGCAAAGTTCTAAAAACAACCACCTCTTTGCTTTTTTTCATCACTGAAATATCATCATCATTGATGGAATTTGCTTCAAACAAACCAAAAATTCCTTTAGGTTTTAATTGCTGTTTTGATACAATTTGCTGCAACATTTTTTGTGCATCTTCATACAATTCTGATGCTTGATTGCCTACAATTTCGTCTTTTAAAATATCTGGAAACTTGCCATGCAAATCCCAACTTCTAAAAAAGGGACTCCAATCAATATACGGAATTAATTCTTTTAAACTTAATTGTTCTAAAACTTGGATTCCAAGTTCTTTTGGTTTGATGATGGAGGAAGTTTCCCAATCAATTTTGAATTTTCTTTTTCGTGCATCTTTAATAGAAATGTATGATTTTTCTTTACCTCGCTTCAAAAATTTGATTCGAAATTCGTCATATTCTTTCTTGATATTAGCAACATACTCTTGTGATGTTCTCTTATTCAATAAATCACCAACAACAGTCACAGCTCTTGATGCATCATTCACATGAACCACTGCATTTTTATATTGTGTGTCAATTTTCACAGCAGTGTGTGCTTTTGAAGTGGTTGCTCCACCAATCAAAAGCGGAACTTTAAAATTTTGACGTTCCATTTCTTTTGCCAAATAAACCATTTCATCCAAAGATGGTGTGATTAATCCGCTTAAACCAATCGCATCTACATTTTCTTTTTTGGCTATTTCAATGATTTTTTCTGGAGGAACCATCACGCCTAGATCTATAATTTCATAATTATTACAAGCCAAAACAACACTTACAATATTTTTTCCAATATCGTGAACATCCCCTTTTACAGTTGCCATCAAAATTTTTCCAACAGGTTCTTGTTTGCCTGTTTTTTCAGCTTCGATAAACGGATTTAAATAGCCCACTGCTTTTTTCATCACTCTGGCTGATTTCACCACTTGAGGTAAAAACATTTTCCCAGCACCAAATAAATCGCCAACGACATTCATTCCAATCATTAAATTACCTTCAATCACATCAATTGGTTTTTCGGCTTCTTGTCTTGCTTGTTCAACGTCTTCAATGATAAATGCATCAATTCCTTTTACCAGAGCATGCGTAATTTTATCTTGAATCGAGCCTTCTCTCCAGGTTAAATCAGCGGTTTTTTCAACTGATTTTCCTTTGACAGTTTCAGCAAAATCAAGCAAACGTTCTGTGGCATCTTCACGTCTATTGAGGATAACATCTTCAACTCTTTCTAATAAATCTTTCGGAATTTCGTCGTACACCTCTAACAATGCAGGATTTACAATCCCAATATTCATTCCTGCTTGAATGGCATGGTATAAAAAAACGGAGTGCATGGCTTCGCGCACAGAATCATTGCCACGAAATGAAAATGACACATTGCTTACACCTCCACTTACAGAAACATTTGGTAAATTATCTCGAACCCATTTTGTCGCTTTGATATAATCGAGCGCATTAAGCTTATGTTCATCCATTCCAGTTGCTACTGGAAAAATATTTAAATCGAAAATAATGTCTTCAGAAGGAAACTTGACTTTATTCACGAGAATATCATAAGAACGTTTCGCAATTTCAATTCTTCGTTCATAATTATCTGCCTGACCAACTTCATCAAAAGCCATAACTATGACTGCAGCTCCATAACGTTTGATTTGAGTGGCTTCCCAAATAAATTTTTCTTCACCCTCTTTTAATGAAATTGAATTTACCACACATTTTCCTTGAACAACTTGTAATCCAGCTTCGATAATTTCCCATTTCGAACTATCAATCATGATTGGAACTCTGCAAATATCCGGTTCAGCAGCAATTAAATTCAGAAAACGAACCATAGTTTCTTTGCCATCAATCAAACCGTCATCCATATTGATGTCGATAATTTGCGCACCACCATCCACTTGATGTCTTGCAATTTCGAGTGCTTCATCAAATCTCTCCTCTTTAATCAATCGTAAGAACTGACGAGAACCAGCCACATTTGTACGCTCACCAACATTGACAAAATTGCTGTTTTCGTTCAGAATAAGAGGTTCTAGTCCAGAAAGTCTCATGAACTTGCGCCCCTCTCCAACCTCTCCCCAAAGGGAAGAGGCTTTTGCTAATCGTTTATTTATATTTTCGTCGCTCATTCTTTAATTCATTCTCTGTTTACAATTTTTTCAGGATTGCTTCCCTTACCTTTGGGAAGGGATTGAGGGACGAGCTCTAGGTTTATATTTTGATGCAATATTCGCAATAATTTTAATATGTTCTGGAGTTGTGCCACAACATCCACCAATAATATTAATGAGGTTTTTCTTTAAATACTCTTCAATTTGCTCGCCCATTTCTTCAGGAGTTTCGTCATATTCTCCAAAAGCATTTGGCAGACCTGCATTTGGATGCGCAGAAATGGCAAAGTCGGTTTTGTTGGCAATGGCTTCTAAATGTGGTTGCATTAAATTGGCTCCCAAAGCACAATTAAATCCAATAGATAACAGGGGAATATGAGATACTGAAATCAAAAAAGCTTCTGCTGTTTGTCCAGACAATGTTCTTCCAGAAGCATCAGTAATAGTGCCGCTTAACATAATCGGAATCTCAATCTCTCTCTCGTCTTTTACTTCTTCAATAGCAAATAATGCTGCTTTTGCGTTTAGGGTATCAAACACCGTTTCTACCAACAATAGATCTACGCCTCCATCCAACAATGCTTCTACTTGTTGCTTGTAGGCAATCCGCAAATCGTTAAAAGTAACGGCTCTAAAACCGGGGTCATTCACATCAGGAGACATGCTTGCGGTTCTATTTGTTGGACCGATTGAACCCGCTACAAAACGAGGTTTGTGCGGTTCTTTTACTGTGAATTCAGCAGCAACTTCTTTAGCTATTTTTGCAGATTGAAAATTCAATTCATACACCAAATTTTCCATTTGATAATCAGCCATTGCAATGGTTGTTCCTGAAAAAGTATTGGTTTCTACAATATCCGCACCAGCTTCAAAATATTTTGCATGAACTGCTTTAATGGCATGTGGCTGCGTGATTGACAATAAGTCATTATTTCCTTGCAACGAAGTTGGATAGTCTTTAAAACGCTCGCCTCTAAAATCACTTTCGGTAAATTTATAGGCCTGCAACATGGTACCCATGGCGCCATCTAACACTAAAATTCGCTCTTGTAAAGCTTTGTATATATTTGACATTTTTGATGTTTTTTATCAATTTGTCATCAGGAAAGTTTGAAATTTCGCTGTTATCTGTCAACTGAATACTGAAACAAGTTCAGTAAACATTTGTAGAATGTGGCACCTTTTCTTTTAAAAAAAGGAGGTTGCCAAGGTTTCAACGGGTCTAGTCCCTCAACCTTTCATGATAACTTTTTATTAAGTAAAAGAACTTATTGCAAAGAAACGTAATATTTTTTTATTTATAGAATTTATTGGTTTGAAAAAATCAGGCTTTATCAAATAATGTTGAGGATAAATAACGATCACCTCTATCACAAATAATTGCAACAATAACGCCACTTTCTAGTTTTTCAGCAACTTGAAGCGCGCAAAAAACATTTCCTCCACTGCTCATTCCTGCAAAAATCCCTTCTTCCTCAGCTAATCTTTGTGTCATTGCAGTTGCTTCAGCTTCACTAACTTCGAGTACTTCGTCCACTTTTTTTCGATTAAAAATAGCAGGAATATAATCTCCTTCCCATTTTCTAATTCCAGGGATTTTTGAATCTCCATCGGGCTGAACACCCACAATAGTGATGTTTTTATTCATTTCTTTCAGATAGTCAGAAACACCCATAATGGTGCCTGTTGTTCCCATGGAAGCAACAAAATGTGTAACTTTACCTTCAGTATCTCTCCAAATTTCAGGACCTGTTGTTTTGTAATGCGCTTTTGAATTATCAGGATTGTCGAATTGATTCAATCTGAAATATCCTTTTTTATATTTTAATTTCAATGCATAATCGCGTGAACCTTCAATGCCTAATTCTGTTGGAGTCAAAATCACTTTTGCGCCATAAGCACGCATGGTTTGAACTCTTTCAATCGTTGAATTTTCGGGCATAACCAACACCATATTTACTCCCAAAACTTTCGCCATTAATGCCAAAGCAATACCTGTATTTCCACTTGTTGCCTCAACTAAAGTATCTCCTTTTTTGATATTTTTCTTTTTGATAGCCTCATAAATCATGTTATATGCAGCCCTATCTTTGACGCTCCCACCAGGATTATTTCCCTCTAATTTCAGCAATAATTTTACACCTTCTTTTTTAAAAATACTTTGAACTTCTACTAATGGCGTATTTCCTACAAAATCAATAATGCTTTTCGTCTTCATGTTAGTTCTTCTTAAATATTGTATTTTCATACTGCACTGTAACCACTGAATTTTCTGGAATTGATTCTCTAATACAAACATTTGCGCCAATGACAGAATTTGCGCCAATCACCACATTCCCTCCTAAAATAGTTGCGTTTGCATAAATAATTACATTATCTTCAATAGTTGGATGTCTTTTGGTAGATGCCAAACTCTTTTTTACTTGCAATCCACCTAAAGTTACACCTTGAAAAATTTGAACATTATTTTTGATAATGGTGGTTTCGCCTATGACAATTCCTGTTGCGTGATCTATAAAAAAAGACTCGCCAATTTCTGCTCTTGGATGAATATCTGTTCCTGTATATCTGTGTGCAAATTCACTCATCATTCTTGGTAAAACTGCTACATTTAAATCCAACAATTGATGACTTAAACGATAAACAGCAATTGCATAAAAACCTGGATATGCCAAATAAATTTCCTCTAAACTTTTTGCTGCAGGATCATTATTAAATGCTGCAAACGCATCTAAATCTAATTTTTTTCGGATGTTAATAAAAGAATTTTTGAATTCATTCCACAAAACTTCACCTTCAGAAATAGCCAATCTTTCTAAAATTTTAAGAAACTTTTGTTTTGTGTTTTCAATATGAATCAATTGATAATGTTCATCAAAAACACCATTGATGAGTTCTTTTGTGAAATTTTCGACAGCATCTCTTAAACACATGCTGTAATCTTTTACGGTATTCATTGTGATAGTTTCTCCCATCTTTTGTTATGATTCAGGTGCTAATGCTACTTCCAATCCATCTAATGCTGAGGTCATTTGAATTTGACATCCCAATCTGCTGTTCTCTTTTACATAAAATGCTTCTGCCAACATTGCGTTTTCATCATCAGATTTTTCTGGTAAATTATGATCAGAAATCACATAACATTGACAAGAGGCGCACATTGCCATTCCTCCACAAATCCCAATAGTTCCTTCTTCTGCTAATTCGCATGAACGAACTACTTCCATCAAATTCATTGCCATGTCTGTGGGCGCAACAATTTCGTGTGTTACCCCATTTCTATCTGTAATTTTTAATTGAATGTCTTGCATTATTGAATTAATGATAAGTCGCAAAGTTAGGGAAACCTAATAAGAATTTTGCTAGTTTATTGATTTTATTACTGCTTTTGGTGCTTCTTTTCTCGTGCC
>DDMS01000017.1:0-39445 GCA_002340765.1 Flavobacteriaceae bacterium UBA2540
TAATTTCACCCAACGGGTTAAATAATTACTTTTTACAGTGTTTTTATATTACAAAAAATCATTTTAAATTTTTTTAGACGTTCATTTTTATGTTTGATTACAAAAAAATCAATCTAAAATTTCTTGATTAATTTTTAAGTTAAATCGTTTTTTGAAATAATACACTGCAACATACAAAAATGGCGTGTCCAATAAAGCAATGATCATTTTAAAAACCACACCACTAATCATCAAACCCCAAAATTTATCCCAATTGATAATTCCGAACGAACATAATAAAATCAAAACAGTTGCAGTATCAATGAATTGAGAGGAAAAAGTGGAAAAATTATTTCGCAACCACAAATGTTTTCCTTGGGTAAAGTCTTTCCAAAAATGATACACTCGAATATCGATAAATTGCGCAAATAAATACGCCATCATTGAGGCCAAAACTGCCAAAGGTGCTGCGCCAAAAACATTGACAAATGTATTATCATTCACTTGCGACCAAGAAGTGGCAGGAACTTCTTTGGAAACATAAATAATTAATAATGAGAAGAATGAAGCAAATATTCCTGCAATTACAACTTCATTTGCTTTGCGTTTTCCATAGATTTCTGATAAAATATCCGTAATTAAAAAAGTCAAAGGATAGGGCAATAAACCAACAGAGACCTCAAAAAGTTTTACTCCATACACTTCCATATTGAATGGATACCAATAAAAGAATTTTTGAAAAATAAGGTTTGAGGTAACTAAAGATGCTATAAAAAGTGCGGCAAGAATTAAATAAATTCTGTCTGCTAATTGTTTATCTTTTTGATTCATAAAACGAAAATACTAAATTTTATTTTTGTTTCACTATTAAAGTGATTTATTAAACAATAAAACCCCTTTTCAAGTGAGATTTTAAGTGACTCCTAAATTTTTATTTTATTAAACAAAATAGACTCTCTAAAACCCAATTCTTTCATTCGCTCTAATTGTGTTGCAACATTTCCCACCATCACCAAATCATTTTAGTTGGATTTACATATCTGGTCTACCAATGCTGAAATTCGTTCTTTGGTCATGTTTTTTACTACTTTTTCTCGCTCTTTTACATAATCAGGATTCCAACTAAAATACAGTTTATATTCGAAATAGAATTGTGTTTCATATTTTAAAAATAAAAGAAGTTTTTCAATTTAAACCAATTCTAAATTGAGTTCAAAAATTAAGTTCTTATCTTTCGTTTCGAATGTATGAAAATCAATCAACAAAAAATGGAACACATTGTTATTATTGGAAATGGCATTGCTGGTGTTACTGCAGCAAGGCATATCAGAAAGAAATCTGATAAAAAAATCACTATTATCTCTGGGGAATCCAAGTATTTTTTTTCAAGAACTGCGCTGATGTATGTATATATGGGACATCTGAAATTTGAGCATACACAACCTTATGAAAACTGGTTTTGGAAAAAAAATAATATTGAACTTAAAGAAGGATTTGTAACTAAAATCGAAACTGATAAAAATCAACTACTTTTTAAAGATAATTCTTCTCTTTTTTATGACAAATTAATCATTGCTACAGGATCAAAACCAAATAAATTCGGATGGAAAGGGCAAGATTTAAAAGGTGTAATGGGTTTATATCACAAACAAGATTTAGAAAATTTGGAAAAATTCGCACCAAACAAGGGAGTTTGTAAAAGAGCAGTGATTGTTGGTGGAGGTTTGATAGGCATTGAATTGGCAGAAATGTTGCGAAGTAGAAAAATTCCAGTGACGTTTTTAGTTCGAGAAACAAGTTTTTGGAATAGTGTTTTACCAACTCAAGAATCTGAAATGATTAACAGACATATTTTAGAACATCAGATAGATTTGCGACTAAATTCCAATTTAAAAGAAATCATTTCTGATGAAAATGGGCAAGTGAAATCAGTCATTATTGAGGAAACTAATGAAGAAATTCTTTGTAATGTTGTTGGATTAACAGCTGGAGTTTCGCCAAATATTGATTTTTTAAAAAATACAAATATCGCTTGTAATAAAGGAGTTTTAGTAAATTTATATTTAGAAACAAATATTCCCAATATTTATGCAATTGGAGATTGTGCAGAACAAACACATCCGATTGTAAATCGCAGACCAATTGAAGCAGTTTGGTACACAGGAAGAATGATGGGCGAAACTGTAGCGCAAACTATTTGTGACAAAAAAACAGAGTATAAACCCGGAAATTGGTTCAATTCTGCCAAATTTTTAGACATCGAATATCAAACGTATGGTTGGGTTTTTAGTGAGCAAACTAAAAGTGAAAATGAAGGTTGTTTTCAGTGGCAACACCCTTCAGAAAATAAATGTATTAGTATATCATATGACAAAAATTCTCATGAATTTTTAGGAATCAATACGTTTGGAATTCGAATGCGGCATGAGATTTTTGACCAATGGCTTTCTGAAAAAAAATCAGTAGAACACATTTTGGAATTTTTGGCAGATGCAAATTTTGACCCTGAATTTTATAAAAGCCATGAAGCGGAAATTGTAACAAAATTCAATCAAGAAATGTCTACAAATATTCAAGTTAAAAAGAAAAGTTGGAAACGAATTTTTAGCAAAGTATAATAAAATGAAAACAATAAAATACTTAGGTTTAGGATTTTTCTTAGTGGGATTTTTCATTTTTACAATGGCTATTTTTTCAGGCTATTTTAACTTTACCGAGCAAGAATTAGACTGCTATATTTCTGAAAAAGGGTATAAAAGTGAACGCCTTAAAGAAGAATTGTTAAAATCAATTGTTACTGATGAAAAATTATCCATTTTTGAATTTTCAAGCAAAGTAAGAGCTACTTTTGAAACTTCAAACAGGCATCATGAAATACTTATTTCAAAATACAATTCAGAAAAAAATTGGACTAAAAAAGGCGAAGAATTTCAATATAAAGTTTCCGGAAAACCACACAATTTAAGTTTTGAAATTGCAAAAAAAGCAGGCAAAGGATTTTTTAAAGACCAGCCAACATTGGCTTGGTGGTTGACTTTGGGATTGGGAATATTTGGGGCGTTATTATTCATTCTTCCAAATGTTATTTTACTAGGAAAACCCGTCATCAAAAACGACGGAATTTACCATGAGTCTGCTACAAATAGAGGATTTATTGCTTGGTTGGTTTTGATTTATTTGGTTGTTTTTTATCTGTTGCTCTATTTTATGCCAGATTATGTGGTGAATTGGACGTTTATTTTTGATCCAATTAGCAATGCTTTAAATGGCGGAAATGCAAGTCAGTGGTTTGTTTATGGATTTTTATATTGTGCAATTATGTTGGTAATGGGCGCAAGAATGTATATTAAATACAGATATAATAAGTATCAAATAATCAGGACAACATCGGTATTATTTTTTCAAATTGTTTTTGCTTTTTTAATTCCTGAAATCATGACAAGTTTAAATATGCCTGGTTATGATTTTAAAAATGCATTTCCTTTAGATTATGATTTTTTCTTTGAATGGAACCTTAAAAGTTTGCAAAATAGTGGTGCCATTGGACTATTTATTTTGGTTTGGGGAATTATTTTGACAATTATAATCGTGCCTGTAATGGTTTATTTTTTCGGAAAACGCTGGTATTGTTCTTGGGTTTGTGGTTGTGGAGGTTTGGCTGAAACTTTAGGAGACCCTTATAGACAACATTCTGATAAAAGTTTAAATGCATGGAAATTAGAAAGATGGGTGATACATTTAGTGCTAATTTTTTCAATATTAATGACAGTTGTCACTTTGCACTGTTATTTTTCAGGAACTTCATCACTTTTAGGAATCAAATCACAATGGATAAAAGACACCTACAGCTTTTTGATAGGTGCTTGGTTTGCAGGTGTTATTGGCACAGGGTTTTATCCCATTTTTGGCAACCGAATTTGGTGTAGATTTGGTTGCCCTTTAGCTGCATATTTAGGATTTGTTCAGCGTTTTAAATCAAGATTTAGAATTACTACAAATGGAGGTCAATGTATTTCATGTGGAAACTGTTCCACCTATTGTGAGCAAGGAATTGATGTGAGAGCTTATGCTCAAAAGGGCGAAAATATTATCCGTTCAAGTTGTGTTGGTTGTGGAATTTGCTCAGCAGTTTGTCCAAGAGGTGTTTTAAAATTAGAAAATGGCCCTGAAAAAGGAAGAATAAATCCCACTAAAATTCTGCTTGGAAATGATGTTGATTTGATGAAACTTTTAAATGATTAAAAAAATATAGATACTAAAATTAAAATAAAAAAAATGTTTTAACAAAAAAATTTTGTTAAAAAAAGAATATTTATTTGTTAAAAATTTGATAAAAATATTAATACTTTTACACCCGAAATTTGAAGAGGACAAAATCAAAAAAATTTGATTTAAACCCTTGAAAGGTAAATATTTTGATTGAAATAGAATAATTTAATGAAGCCCCTTATAAAGGTATTAATTCCTGCTTTTAATGAAGAAGATTCAATTGCAAAAGTCATCAAAGAAATTCCTAAATTAGTTGATGAAATTATTGTAATCAATAATAATTCAACAGATGATACTGTAAAAAAAGCAATAAATGCTGGAGCAACAGTTTTAACTGAAACGAAAAAAGGGTATGGTTTTGCATGTTTGAAAGGAATACATTATATTAAAAATCAAATAAATAAACCTTCGATTGTTGTTTTTTTAGATGGTGATTATTCTGATTTTCCTGAACAATTACATGAAATTATTAAACCAATCTTAGAAGAGAATATTGATTTTGTTGTTGGAGCACGTGTAAAAAATTTGCGCGAACGAGGATCAATGACACCTCAACAAATTTTCGGAAATTGGCTAGCAACCTTTTTAATGAAACTGATTTACGGCTCAAAATTTACTGATTTAGGCCCTTTTAGGGCTATAAAATATGATAAATTATTAGCTCTTGAAATGAAAGACAAAACATATGGTTGGACCATAGAAATGCAATTAAAAGTATTAAAACAAAAAATGAGTTATAAAGAAATTTCGGTTAAATACAGAAACAGAATAGGTGTTTCAAAAGTTTCAGGAACTTTTAAAGGTAGTATCTTTGCAGGAGCTAAAATTCTAGGTTGGATTTTTAAATATAGTTTTAAATAATGGTTTTAGAATATATTATTATTACTATTTACACTATTTGCTTATTGCTTATTTTTATGTATGCACTTGCACAATTGAACCTACTTTTTAACTATCTAAAATATAGAAACAAATTAGATGATTCTCCAAAATTTGATTTCAACAATCCTGAGGAGATTCCATTCGTTACTATACAATTGCCAGTCTATAATGAGTTGTATGTAATGAAACGTTTGTTAAAAAATATTGCTAAAATTGACTATCCTATCGAAAAACTTGAAATTCAAGTATTAGACGATTCAACTGATGAATCTGTTCTAACTACTGCAATTCAGATTAAAAAAATCAAAGCTCTAGGAATTGACATTCAACACATTCAAAGAACAAATAGACAAGGTTTTAAAGCAGGTGCTTTAAAAGAAGGATTAAAAACAGCAAAAGGCGAATTTATAGCTATTTTTGATGCTGATTTTTTGCCAAAAGCAAATTGGTTGCGTCAAACAATTCCATATTTTAAAGATGCACAATTAGGAGTTGTTCAAACAAAATGGAGTCATATCAATAGAAATTATTCTACTTTAACCAAAATACAAGCATTTGCTTTAGATGCACATTTTACCTTAGAACAAGTTGGAAGAAATAGCAAAGGTCATTTTATTAATTTTAATGGAACAGCTGGTGCTTGGAGAAAAGAATGTATTTACGACGCTGGAAACTGGGAAGGTGACACTTTAACCGAAGATTTAGATTTAAGTTATAGAGCGCAATTTAGAAATTGGAAATTCAAATATTTAGAAAAAGTAGAGACTCCTGCTGAACTTCCTGTGGTAATAAGTGCAGCAAGATCTCAACAATTTAGATGGAATAAAGGTGGTGCAGAGAATTTCCAGAAGATGATTAAAAGAATTCTTCGCAATAAAAATAGTTCTTTCAAAACCAAAATCCACAGTGTTTTACATTTGCTAAATAGTACGATGTTTACCTGTATTTTCCTGGTTTCTGTATTGAGTATTCCAATGTTATACATCAAAAATGATTACGCTCACTTAAAACCTTATTTTTATTCAATGAGTTTTTTCGTGGTAAGTTCACTGATATTTTTTGTTTGTTATTGGTTCATGTACAAAAAGATTTATGGAAGCGGATTTAAAAATTTCATCATCTATATTGGTGCTTTTTTAACATTCTTCTCCATTGCAATGGGCTTTTCATTACACAATACAATTGCAGTTTTAGAGGGTCATTTTGGTAAAAAAAGTGAATTTATAAGAACACCCAAATTTAATATTAAAACTATTAAAGACGGCTGGGAAAATAATAAATACATCAAAAAAAGACCTTCTGTTCACGTAATTTTAGAAGGAATTTTGGCGCTTTATTTTATATTCGGAATGTATAGTGCTTTTATTGTTGGCGATCAAGGTGGAGATTTTGGATTGTTTCCTTTTCATTTCATGTTGTTTGCAGGATATTCATACGTGTTTTTTAAATCAATTTTCTCGAAAGCATAATGCCCTTTATTGGAAAACATAAAGAAGTACTTACTCTTATTTTAAGTACTTCTTTTTACGTTTATATAGCCTTCTTTCTTGAACGAACATCATTTTTTGAACTCCTTTTTTGTTGGGCATTTCTATTTGGAAGTTTTTATTTTTTAATAAAAAATAACCAACTTTCATTTAAAGATTTGGTCAGAGTTTCAATTATTTTTAGATTGATTTTTCTGTTTGCAACGCCCAATTTATCAGAAGATTTTTACAGATTTATTTGGGATGGAAGAATGTTATTTGAGGGTTTCAATCCTTATCTTTCAACTCCTGAAACTTTTATAAAACAACGTTTAAACCCAATAAATGAAGCCAACACATTATATGAAGGCATGGGTATTTTGAACGGAAGTCACTTCACCAATTACCCTCCAATTCATCAATTTTGTTTTTTGATTGCGGCACTTTTATCAGGCAAATCAATTTTGGGAAGTATTGTTGTTTTTCGAATTATCATTATTTTAACTGACATCGGAATTCTATATTTTGGCAAGAAATTGTTAGAGCGATTAGAATTACCAGTAAAAAATATTTTTTTGTATATGTTAAATCCATTTATCATAATTGAAATGACAGGAAATTTACATTTTGAACCTGTGATGTTGTTCTTTTTGATAATTGGCTTATATAAATTACATCAACAAAAATCGAATTTGGCTGCAATTTTTATAGGTTGCGCAATTTCAGTAAAACTGATTCCTTTATTGTTTTTACCATTGTTTTGTCAATGGTTTATTTGGAAAAATCCTTCAAAAAAAATACCATTTTTTCAACAAATTAAAAGAGAAAACTTATGGAAGTTAATTTCATTTTACAGCATCATTTTTGTTGTAACTATTCTTTTATTCTTCCCATTTTTTTCAATCGAATTTATTGAAAACTATACAAAATCTGTAGGTTTGTGGTTCAATACTTTCGAGTTTAATGCAAGTTTTTATTACCTTTTTAGAGAAATTGGGTATTTGTTTAGAGGATATAACGAAATTGCAATCATTGGAAAAATAACCACAATTTGTTCAATAATTTTTCTTGTAATTATTACAATATATAGAGATAATAAAACGTTCAAAAATTTAATTACTTCTATGCTTTTTGGTATTAGTTTTTATTATATTTTTTCAAGTACAGTTCATCCTTGGTATATGGCAACTCCATTATTATTAGGGGTTTTCACAAAATATAAATTCCCAATTATTTGGACATTTGTAGTGATTTTGAGTTATCAAGCGTATTCAAGTTTGTTTTGGAAAGAAAATTTATGGATAATTGCTTTTGAATATATTTTATTATTTTCATACGTTATATGTGAAATAGAAAAACATTTCACAAAAAAAATGATAGACTAATCATTTATTAATAATAGACTGCGTAAATTTTTTATATCTTCGTGGTCAAATTTTTTCTCATGAGTAAACTTACTATTAAGGACATTGCCAAAAAATTTAATGTTTCCATTTCTACGGTTTCTAAAGCGTTAAATGACAGCTATGAAATCAGTGATGCTACTAAAGAAAAGATTCAGAAATATGCTAAAGAGCATAATTATAAACCAAATTTTAATGCACTTAGCTTAAAAAATAGAAGTACAAAAACGATTGGAATTATTCTTCCAACAATGTTAAAATACTTTTTTGCACAGGTTTTCAAAGGAATTGAAAAAACTGCTTTGGAAAGGGGTTATAAAGTAATCACTTGTATTTCAAATGAATCTTATGACAAGGAATTGGAAATCATTGAAATGCTTTCCAATGGAAGTATTGATGGTTTTATACTTTCAATGGCAAAAGAAACTGAAATGAAAAAAAGTTTTAACCACTTTCAAGAAACTATTGAAAATGGAATTCCAATTGTGATGTTTGACAGAGTTGCTCCAACAGTTGAGTGTGATAAAATCATCGCTGACGACTTTAATGGTGCTTTAAATACTGTCGAATATTTGTATAAAACTGGTCATAAAAAAATAGGGTTTGTTTCTACTTTAAGCAATTTACACATTGGGCAGCAACGATTTTTAGGATATAAAAAAGGATTGGAAAATGTCGGTTTGTCTTATAATGAAGAATTTGTAATCAATATTATTGAAGAAGATTATAAAAAATACGAAGAAATTTTATTGCCTTTTCTCAAAAAAAATAAACTCGATAGTGTGATTACAACTGGTGAATCTGCTGCTGTTGCTTGTATGAAAACTTCTTTAAAATTAGGAAACGAAATTCCAAAAGATATTTCTGTAATTGCGTTTTCAAACGGAATTTTAGCAAGACATTCAAGTCCAAAAATGACAACTATAAGTCAACATGGAGAATTAATGGGTGAAACTTGCGCAAAAATTTTGATTGACCGATTGGAAAATAAACACACTGAAATCACCACCAAAATCATTAAAACAGATTTAGTAATTAGAGATTCAAGCAAATAATTCATGGATTTTTCCAACATAAAATTGGTAGTTTCTGATATGGATGGTACTTTGCTGAACTCAAAAGGCAAAGTAAGTAACCTGTTTTTTGAATTATTTCAAAAACTACAAGACAATAATATTCATTTTTGCGCAGCAAGTGGCAGACAACACAATAGCATTGTATCTAAATTAGCGTCTATAAAAGACCTCATTTATGTGATTGCAGAAAATGGTGGTATTGTGAAAAAGGGTGATGAAATGCTCGTCTCCTATTTTTTAAATCCTAAAAAAGTTCAAAAATTAATTCCAATTTTGAGAGGAATTTCAGGCGCAAATATGGTGCTTTGCGCAGACAATTCTGCTTATATTGAAAGTAAAGATGAGCGATTTATTGAGCTATTTCAAGAATATTATCACAGTTTTCAAAAAGTAGATGATTTGATGAAAATTGCCAAAACCATTCCTATTTTTAAGATTGCCATTTATCATTTTGATTCCTCAGAAAAATATATTTTTCCTATTATTCAAGACTTTAAAAATAAGGTTTTATTGAAAATTTCTGGACAGCATTGGGTAGATATTTCTGATGAAAAAGCCAACAAAGGAAATGCATTAAAAGCCGTTCAAAAGCAATTACAAATTTCAAAAGAGCAAACACTTGTTTTTGGAGATTATCATAATGACATTGAGATGATACAGGAAGCTGGAATAAGTTTTGCCATGAAAAACGCCCACGAAGAAATCAAAAAAATTGCTAATTTTACTACAGAAAGCAATGATGATTTTGGTGTAGAAATTGTACTAAAAAAGTTAATAACCGGTGCAAAAAAGTAGTTTTTTTAAAGCGCTATCTCAACCACCAAACCTTCATTTCCTCTAATATTAAAAACAGTTTGGTCTTCAAAAATAAGGTATTGTCCTTTGATGCCAACTAATTTTCCTGTAAACAATTTTTCTTTTTCAATTGCTAAACTTTTGGGTTTTTCTGGATATTTCATTACTGGAAAATTCAAATGTGTTTCACTATTATTTTCAATAAAATAGTCCATTGCTTCCATTGGTATAAACTGTTTCAACTGATTTCGCCAAACCACCAAATCTTCATCTTTACAATCATTTTGCAACATTTTTCGCCAATTTGTTTTGTCAGAAACATGATTTTTTAATGCAACTTCCGTAATTCCAGCCAAATATCTATTAGGAACTTCCACAATTTCAATGGCTTCGTGCGCTCCTTGATCAATCCATCTTGTGGGAATTTGTTGTTTTCTTGTAACACCCACTTTTACATTGCTAGAATTTGCCAAATACACAATATGAGGTTGCAATTGAACAGATTTTTCATATGCCAAATCGCGGTCTTCAATCCCTAAATGTGCTTTACTCAGCTCAGGTTTCATAATCCAATCACCAGCATTTGGCAATTCAAAAAAACAAGATTTACAAAATCCTTGTCTGTAAATTGGTTTTTCTGAATCACATTGCAAACATTGATATTTGACAAAAGAAATGGAAATTTCGGAATTCAATAACTGATTTACGTGCAAAAAATCAGATTCCATATCTAAAAAATACTGAATCTCATCCAAATATTCCGTTTTCATTTTTTTTAATACTCCTTGATAGTTCATGACCAAATTTTAGTAATTTTATCTCTTGACAAAACTACATAAAAATCACAAGGTAACTTATGCCATATTTCATTGTTAATTCTATTATTTCTTGGTTTTTAAAAAAACGTATTCATCAAATAGATTTATTTCTCAAATATCCTATTGATGTCCAAGAGGAATTATTATTGAAATTGGTGTCAACAGCTAAAAGAACAGAGTTTGGAAAAGAACATCATTTTTCGGAAATTGAAAATCACAGGGAATTTGTAAAAAATGTTCCGATTCAAAAATATGAAACCATTGCTCCATTAATTGAAAGATGCAGAAAAGGAGAGCAAAATTTATTTTGGCCAACACCTATTAAATGGTTTGCAAAATCAAGTGGAACCACAAATGCCAAAAGTAAATTTATTCCTGTGAGTAATGAAGCTTTAGAATATTGCCATTTAAAAGCAGGTAAAGATATGTTATGTTTGTATATTACCAACAACGAAGAAAGTCAATTATTTAAAGGAAAGGGATTGAAATTGGGAGGAAGTTCTGCAATTTACGAAGACAACAATTCTTATTTTGGAGATTTATCTGCAATCATTACAGAAAATTTACCATTTTGGGCAGATTTTAGTTCGGCACCAAAACAAGAAACTGCGTTATTGGCTGAATGGGAAACAAAATTAGAGGCAATTATTGAAGAAACCATTCAGGAAGACATCACTAGTTTGGTGGGTGTTCCTAGTTGGATGCTAGTTTTATTGAACCGAGTTTTAGATAAAACAGGCAAAAATAATATTCTGGAAGTTTGGCCAAATTTGGAGGTGTATTTCCATGGAGGTGTAAATTTTAATCCTTACAGAGAACAGTTTAAAAAACTAATTCCTAAAAAAAGTTTCAAGTATTATGAGACATACAATGCATCTGAAGGATTTTTTGCGATTCAAGATCAAAATAATTCCAATGAATTATTACTGATGTTGGATTATGGAATTTTTTACGAATTCATTCCAATGACTGAATATAAAGGCGAAAGTTCCGTAACAATTCCACTATCCGAAGTTAAGAAAGATATTGATTACGGACTAGTCATCACAACAAATGCAGGATTATGGCGCTATATGATTGGCGATACTATCAAGTTTACTTCTTTAAAACCTTTCAGAATAAAAATTACAGGAAGAACAAGGCATTATATCAATGTTTTTGGTGAAGAATTGAACATCGAAAATGTAGAAGATGCATTGAAATTGGCATGCGAAAAAACAAATGCTACTATTGTAGATTATACAGTTGCACCTATTTTTATGGAGGGAAAAAACAGTGGCGGACATGAATGGGTGATTGAATTTAAAGAACATCCAATAAATTTATTATATTTTACTGAACTATTAGACAATGCTTTAAAGTCGATAAACTCTGATTATGAAGCAAAAAGATACAAAAATTTAACTTTGGCTTTTCCAAAAATTCAAGTTGCCAAACAAGGCCTTTTTTATGATTGGTTAAAGAAAAATGGAAAATTAGGTGGTCAACACAAAGTGCCAAGATTGTTAAACATAAGAGATTTTTTAGAGGAATTATTAGCACTATAATTTTATTTTTAATTTTTCCAAAATCTTAAAAAAAGGTATGATTTTTGATTAATATTTTCAATTATCACCAAAAAATAGTAACATTGACAAAAAAAATATTTTTCTTCACGACAATCCTTTTTTTAAGTTTTAGAGCAACATCTCAAATTGTTACAATCGTTAATAAAGAAACTAAAGAGCCTTTAGAACAAGTTACTATTTTCCAACAAAAAACTAATAATTTCTTTACTACCAATGAAAAGGGACAAGCTGAAATTAAAGTTTTTAAAAATGCTGAGCAAATAGAAATTCGATTTTTAGGATTTAAAACAAAGTATAAAAACTATTCTGAAATTCAAAAAAATAATTTTATAATTGAATTGGAACCAAGTATTTTGAACATGGATGAAATTGTGATTTCTGCTTCAAAATGGAAACAAAAAAAATCAGAACTCGCAGCGAAAGTATCAGTCGTTTCAAACAAAGAAATTCAATTATTAAATCCGCAAACTGCTGCTGATTTACTAACAATTTCTGGAAAAGTATTTGTACAAAAAAGTCAACAAGGAGGGGGAAGTCCAATGATTAGGGGCTTTGCAACCAATAGACTTTTATATACCATTGACGGTGTTCGAATGAACAATGCTATTTTTAGAGCGGGAAATATTCAAAATATAATCTCTTTAGATCCTTTTTCAATCGAAAAAACAGAGATTGTTTTTGGACCAGGTTCTGTGATTTATGGGAGTGATGCAATTGGAGCTGTAATGAGTTTTAAAACGCTAACTCCACGTTTATCATTTGATGATAAAACTTTAATTAGCGGAAATGCTTTTACAAGACTTTCATCTGTAAATGGAGAAAAAACTGTTCATGCAGATGTGAATGTAGGTCTCAAAAAATGGGCTTTTGTAACGAGTATTAGCCACAACAATTACGGAGATTTAGTGATGGGAAGTGATGGACCTAATGAGTATTTGAGAAATTTTTATGTTGAAAGACATAATAATCAAGATGTAGTTATTGAAAATAGCAATCCTAAAAACCAAGTTCCAAATGATTTTATACAAACAAATTTGATGCAAAAAGTTCGTTTTAAACTCGATGAAAATTGGAATTTTGAATATGGGTTTCACTTTTCAGAAACATCAAGTTTTGACAGATATGACAGGCATTTGATTAGCAGAAATGAAAACCCACGTTATGGAGATTGGAAATATGGTCCACAAAAATGGCTGATGAATAATCTTGAAATTCGAAAAAAAACTACACATTCTTTTTTTGACGAAGTGAGCTTGAGACTTACGCATCAAGATTTTGAAGAAAGTAGAATTAGCAGAGATTTCAACGCAACTAAAAGAGAAAAAAGAACTGAAAAAGTAGTTGCTTATTCTACCAATTTAGATTTTTCAAAAGTTTTAAGTTCAAGAAATAAACTAATTTACGGAATAGAATATGTGTTTAATGATGTGACTTCAAAAGGGACAAATACAGATATTAATACAAATACTTCGCAAAATGGCCCTAGCAGATATCCCAATTCAACTTGGTCTTCCTTAGGATTTTATGTTTCAAATCAAACTGATTTTGATAAAAAATGGACATTACAAACTGGTTTGCGATATAATTTTTACAAATTAGACGCTACTTTTGATACTACTTTTTATCCATTTCCTTTTACAGAAGCCAAAATTGATGATGCCGCTTTTTCTGGAAGTATAGGTTTGGTTTTTAGACCAGATAAACGTTGGTTGTTTAGCACCAATTTTTCTTCTGCTTTTCGTTCGCCAAATGTGGATGATATTGGAAAAGTTTTTGATTCTGAACCTGGAATTGTAGTCGTTCCAAATCCAAATTTAAAAGCCGAATATTCTTACAATACTGATGTTTCAATTGCAAAAACCTTTGGTGATTTTCTTAAAATTGAACTTACAGGTTTTTATACTCTATTGAACAGAGCTTTGGTTCGGAGAAATTTCACCTTGAATGGTCTTACTCAAATTATGTATGATGGCGAATTGAGTGATGTGCAAGCGATTCAAAATGCAGCTTCAGCAAATGTGTATGGATATCAAACAAGTTTTGAAATTGATTTTGGGAAAGGCTTTGGATTTTTGTCAGATTTCAACTATCAAAAAGGAGAAGAAGAACTGGATAATGGAGAAAAAAGTCCGTTACGACACGCAACTCCATGGTTTGGAACTACTCGTTTTAGCTATAGCAATGAGAAATTTAATGCACAGTTTTACGCAAATTATAGTGGTGAAGTTGCTTTTAAAAACATGCCAGAAACTGAAATTAAAAAACCTTATATGTATGCAATTGACCAAAATGGAAATCCATATTCGCCCTCTTGGTTTACATTGAATTTAAAAACTTCTTACAGACTTACTGAAAATTTATTGTTTTCATCAGGTATTGAAAATTTAGCTGACAAACGTTACAGACCTTATAGTTCAGGAATTGTTTCGCCAGGAAGAAATTTTGTGGTCTCTTTAAAAGCAACGATTTAAGTTATATTTTACGCTCTACTACGAAGTGAATCATTGTTATTAGAGAACTTTTATACTCAGAATCAGGAAAGTTTTCAAGAATTGTTAATGCATTGTTTTTGTATTCATTCATTTTAGAAATTGTGTACTCAATTCCTCCATGATTTTTCACAAAATCAATCACTTCATTTACCCTAGTTTTGTCTCTGTTATATTTTTTTACAGAATTGATAATCCAAGCTTTTTCTTTTTTTGAACAGGTATTCAAAGTGTAAATTAACGGTAACGTCATCTTTTGTTCTTTGATGTCAATTCCTGTAGGTTTTCCGATTTTTTCATCAGAATAATCAAACAAATCATCTTTTATCTGGAAAGCAATTCCAATATATTCACCAAATTTTCTCATTTGCTGAATAATTTCTTCATTTGCGCCCACTGAAGCTGCACCAATTCCACAACAAGCTGCAATTAAAGTAGCTGTTTTTTGACGAATAATATCAAAATAAATATCTTCAGAAATGTCTAATTTTCGGGCTTTTTCAATTTGTAATAATTCGCCTTCACTCATTTCACGAACTGCAATTGAAATCAATTTCAATAAGTCAAAATCTTCATTATCAATTGAAAGCAACAATCCTTTTGACAATAAAAAATCACCTACAAGCACGGCAATTTTATTTTTCCAAAGTGCATTGATAGAGAAAAAACCACGTCTTCTGTTGCTATCATCAACCACATCATCGTGCACTAAAGTTGCAGTATGAATCAATTCCACCACTGATGCACCTCTATAAGTTCTTTCATCAAAACCACCATCAGAAACCATTTTTGCTATCAAAAACAAAAACATTGGACGCATTTGCTTTCCTTTTCTACGAATAATATAATAGGTAATTCTGTTTAAAAGAGGGACATTCGTGTGCATGGACTCTTTGAATTTTTTTTCAAAGAGTTCCATTTCCTTTTTAATCGGAAGTTTTATAAGTTCTACTGGTTTCATTTATGGTGAACTAATTTCTGAATCTAAAAACAAAAATACTTAATAATTAAGCCTTTCACTCCTTTTTAAAAAATTTATACCCAATAAAATTTGTTAAAATTAATGAAACCATAATTATTATAATTTCAAATTCATTATTCATTGCTGAGCTGTCTTGAACTCCTGTCCAAAAAAAAGGATTAAAGATAATCATATAAATAAAGTAGAATATAATTAAGTAAAGCCAGAAGAAAGAATATTTAGAAAATTATTTTTAATAGTCTATTCATCACATAAAAATTTTAACCCTTATTCGCTAATTGTCCACAAGCAGCATCAATGTCTTTTCCTCTACTTTTTCGAACATTTACAGTGATATCGTGCATTTCTAAATTAGAAATATAATTGTTGATGGCGCTTGAGCTTGCTTGTTGAAATTGCCCATCATCAATAGGATTGTATTCAATTAAATTGACTTTGCAAGGCACATATTTACAAAAACTAATCAATGCGTTGATGTCCTCTTTTCGATCATTAATTCCTTCCCAAACTACATATTCGTAAGTGATTTTTCGTTTGGTTTTTGCATACCAATATTCTAAAGACTCGCGCAAATCAAAAAGAGGAAAATTCTCATTAAAAGGCATAATTGATGTTCTAACTTCCTCAATAGCAGAATGTAAAGAAACTGCTAAATTGAATTTAACTTCATCATCAGCCATTTTTTTAATCATTTTTGGCACCCCAGATGTTGAAACTGTAATTCGTTTTGAAGACATTCCCAAACCTTCAGGTGACGTGATTTTATCAATCGCTTTGAGAACATTGTTATAGTTCATCAGAGGCTCTCCCATTCCCATAAACACAATATTGGACAATTTTTTTTGATGATATAATTGGCTTTGTTGGTCAATAATGAATACTTGATCATAAATTTCATCTGGGTTCAAATTTCGCATTCTTTTTAAACGCGCAGTTGCACAAAATTTACAATCCAAACTACAACCCACCTGACTAGAAACACATGCTGTTGTTCTATTTTTAGTTGGAATTAAAACAGATTCTACTACCAAACCATCATGTAATTTGATGCCGTTTTTGATAGTTCCATCTGCACTTTTTTGCATGGAATCTACTTTGATATGATTGATCAAAAAGTGTTTTTCCAACATTTCTCTGGTTTGTTTTGAAATGTTGGTCATGTCTTCAAAAGAATGCAAAGACTTACTCCAAAGCCAATCATAAACTTGGTTTCCACGAAAAGCTTTATCACCATTTTCTTCAAAAAATGTGCGTAATTGCTCTTTTGTGAGCGCTCTAATATCTTTCTTTATGATTTTCATAGTTTACAAAAATACAAAACCTCACAAGCATATTTGTGAGGTTTTGGTTATCTATTTTTAAATTTTTAGACTATAAATATTTATATAATCAACATTGCATCTCCATAAGAATAGAATCTGTATTTTTCTTTCACGGCTTCTCTGTATGCTTTCATTAAAAAATCATACCCAGCAAAAGCTGCTGTCATCATCATTAATGTAGATTTTGGAGTATGAAAATTAGTAATCATCGCATTTGCAATGCTAAAATCATGAGGAGGAAAAATAAATTTATTAGTCCAACCTTCATAAGGATTTAATAAGTGATTAGCTGATACTGAAGACTCTACTGTTCTCATCACAGTAGTCCCTACAGCGCAAATTCTTCTTTTTTCTTTTTTTGCTTGATTTATTTTTTGAGCTGTATTTGCTGGAATAATGATTTGTTCAGAATCCATTTTGTGTTTTGATAAATCTTCAACTTCAACAGGACTAAAGGTTCCCAAACCAACATGCAATGTCATTTCAGCAAATTCAACACCTTTTATTTCTAGGCGTTTCATCAAATGTTTTGAAAAATGCAAACCAGCTGTTGGTGCAGCAACTGCTCCTTCGTTTTTTGCATAAATAGTTTGATAACGCTCTTCATCTTCATCACGAACTTCTCTGTTGATATATTTTGGAAGTGGAGTTTCGCCCAATTCAATTAGTTTTTCTCTAAATGCTTCATAAGAACCATCAAATAAAAAACGAAGTGTTCGTCCTCTTGAAGTAGTATTATCAATTACTTCTGCCACTAAACTATCATCATCTCCAAAAAATAATTTATTACCAATTCTAATTTTTCTTGCTGGGTCAACCAAAACATCCCACAATCTATTTTCAGCATTTAATTCTCTCAATAAAAAAACTTCAATTCTTGCACCAGTTTTTTCTTTGTTTCCATACATTCTTGCAGGAAAAACTTTGGTGTTGTTTAGCATCAATACATCACCTTCTTCAAAATAATCAATCACATCTTTAAACAACTTATGCTCAATAGTTTGCATTTTTCTGTTCAATACCATTAAACGAGATTCATCTCTGTGCTCTGTAGGATATTCAGCTAATAATTCATCAGGTAATTTAAATTCAAAATGTGATAATTTCATATGATTATTTTAGTAAAGTGGGCAAAGATACGATATCAAAACAGGCGATGTCAAGTAAATTAAGAACAATTAATGTTTTATAATGAATTATCACAGAGTAAAAACTTATATTTGGCTAGGTATGTTAAAAAAAATATCAAGCTTTAAACTATTTCATTTACATTAATACCAACTTGTTGCATATCTTCCCAAAATTTTTGATATGATTTCGTCACGACTTCAGCGTTCAAAATTTTAATTGGAACTTTCAATGCCAAAGGCGCAAAAGCCATGGCCATTCTGTGATCGTTGTAAGTTTTGATAGCCTTCACTAACCCCTCCAAAGGAAGGGAACTAATTCCGATTGAAAGTGAATTTTCAGTAATTGTAATATTTGCTCCAAATTTACTTAGCTCGTCATATAATGCTTCTAATCTGTCAGTTTCTTTGATTTTTAAAGTATGTAATCCTGATAATTCACAGGCAATTCCTTCAGCAAAACAACTTACAGCAATGGTTTGGGCAATATCTGGCGCATTTTTCAAATCAATTTTCAAAGATTCTTTAGTGCTTTGTTGTACTTTTTTAAGTGTAATTGCATTTTCAGAAAAAATAGTTTCAACCCCAAAATGTTCATAAAGAGTTGCCAAACAAGAATCTCCTTGTAAACTTTCTTTTTTGTAAGATGACAATATAATTGATGAACCAATTTCAGAAAGCGCCACAATTGAATAAAAATAACTCGCTGAAGACCAATCAGATTCCACAACAATGGTTTGTTGTTGAATCGTTTTTTGTGGAAAAACTTGAATGATATTTCCTTCAAAGGTAGTTTCGATTCCTAATTGATACAATAAACTCAGGGTCATTTGTATATATGGAATTGAAGTGATTTCACCCAACAATTCAATTTTCAATCCATTCTCTAATTTTGGCGCAATCAATAACAAAGAAGAAATATATTGACTACTTACATTTCCATTGATTTTTAGACTTTTTTTGGTGATTTTGGTTCCTAATATTCTTATTGGAGGAAAACCAATTTTGTCTTCGTAACTGATGTTTGCACCCAAATCTTGCAAAGCATCTACCAAAATTTTGATAGGCCTGTTTTGCATTCTTTCAGAACCAGTAAGCACAATTTCTCTATCAGCATATGTGGCAAAATAGGAAGTCAAAAAGCGCATAGCTGTTCCTGCATGACCTATGTCAATCAGTTCATTTTTAGTTGATAACGCATGTTGCATGTGAACAGAATCATCAGAATCTGAGAGATTTTCAATCGAAATTTCAGGAAATAATTTTTGTAAAATTAGCAATCTATTTGATTCACTTTTTGATCCAGAAATGGTGATTTTTTCAGAAATTTTTTTATTTGCTAATGTTTGTAAAAGAATGTTCATATTTTGATATTATCAATCAGATTTTATTTTTTTAAATTTACAACTACAATTTCAAAATCATCAAAATGAAAAAATACCTATTTCTGACAATCAGTTTTATTTTTGTAATTATCGCCAAAGTTAACGCACAAAAAAATGTTGACAAAGTTTCTGAGACATATTTTAGTGCCATTGAATGGAGAAATATTGGTCCGTTTAGAGGTGGAAGAAGTGCAGCTGTGACTGGAGTTGCCCATAAAGCAACTCTTTTTTATATGGGCGCAACTGGAGGTGGCGTTTGGAAAACTACTGATGCAGGAAACACTTGGGAGAATATTTCTGACGGATTTTTTGGGGGTTCAGTGGGTGCAATTGCAGTTTCTGAATCTGATAATAACGTTATTTATGTTGGCATGGGCGAAAAAACAGTTCGTGGAAATGTTTCTTCTGGAGACGGAATTTGGAAATCCGAAAATGCAGGTAAAACCTGGAGACATGTTGGATTGAAAAACGCACGTCACATTCCTAGAATACGAATTCATCCAAAAAACTCGGATATTGTTTTTGCAGCTGTTTTAGGCGATCTTTATAAACCAACTCAAGAAAGAGGTGTGTATAAATCCATTGATGGTGGTGAAAATTGGAAAAAAGTGTTGTTTGCAGATGAAAATTCAGGCGCCATTGATTTGATTTTTGACCCAAATAATCCACGAATTTTATACGCAACAACCTGGGATGTAAGAAGAACTCCCTCTAATTTATCCTCTGGAGGAAAAGGTTCTGGAATGTATAAAAGTATTGATGGTGGTGAAACTTGGACAACTATTTCAGTAAATAAAGGGTTGCCAAAAGGCATTTGGGGAATTAGTGGAGTGACAGTTTCGCCCGTAAATTCTGATATTGTTTGGGCTTTGATCGAAAATGAAAATGGAGGCGTTTATAAATCTACAGATGCAGGAAAAACGTGGAATTTAATTAATTCTGAAAGAAAATTACGTCAAAGAGCTTGGTATTACACACGTTTGTATGCTGATACGCAAGATAAAGATATTTTATACGTGCTGAATGTCAATTATCATAAATCCACTGATGGTGGAAAAACATACAAAACGTACAATGCTCCTCATGGAGATCATCATGATTTGTGGATTGCGCCTGAAGATAATCAACGAATGATTATTGGTGATGATGGAGGTGCTCAAATTTCCTTTGATGCTGGCGAAAATTGGAGTACCTATATGAATCAACCAACAGCTCAATTTTACAGATTGACGACGGACAATCATTTTCCGTATCGAATTTATGCTGCACAACAAGACAATTCTACCATTAGAATTTCGCATAGAAATTCTGATAGATTTATTTCTGAAAGTGATTGGGAAGAAACTGCAGGAGGAGAAAGTGCGCATATTGCTGTTGATCCTTTGAATGATGATATTGTGTATGGTGGAAGTTATGGGGGATTTTTGACAAGAGTAAATCACAAAACCAATGAAACACGTGCCATCAATGTTTGGCCAGATGATCCTATGGGACATGGAGCTGAAGATTTTAAATATCGTTTTCAGTGGAATTTTCCAATTTTCTTTTCTCCTAATAACAAAAAACGCTTGTATGCAGCTTCCAATCATTTACATGTGACCGAAAATGAAGGTCAATCTTGGAAATTAATTAGTCCAGATTTGACAAGAAATGACCAAAAAACTTTAGGTCCTTCAGGAGGCCCAATCACCAAAGACAACACAGGGGTGGAGTATTATGGGACTATTTTCGCAGCAACAGAATCTGCATTTGAACCGGGTTTAATCTGGACAGGTTCTGATGATGGTTTAGTTCATGTTTCCAAAGACAATCGTGAAAATTGGGAAAATGTCACCCCAAAAAAAATGCCTGAATGGATGATGATTAATTGCATTGAAGTGGATCCTTTTACCAAAGGTGGCGCTTATATTGTAGGCACAAAATACAAATCTGGAGATTATAAACCTTATATGTATAAAACAGAAAATTATGGAAAATCTTGGACTGAAATTACGAATGGAATTGCTTCAGAAGATTTTACAAGAGCATTGAGAGCAGATCCAAAAAGAAAAGGTTTGTTGTATGCAGGCACTGAAAAAGGAATGTATATTTCTTTTGACGATGGAAAAAATTGGCAAACTTTTCAGCAAAATTTACCCATTGTTCCCATTACAGATTTGGCTATAAAAAATGACAATTTGATTGCGGCAACTCAAGGAAGATCTATTTGGATTATTGATGATTTAACGCCTTTACATCAATTAAATGAAACTATTCCTAAAGAAAAAGTGGTTTTATACCAACCAAAAGATACTTATAATTTGAGTGGTGGCAATGGAAGAACTTCAAAAACGGCTGGCACAAATCATGCTGGAGGAGTTGTGGTGAATTTTTATATCGATAAAATTGAAGAAAAAGATAGTGTTTCAATATCCTTTTTTGATTCAAAAAATACACTTATCAAAACATTTTCAACAAAACCCAATAAAGAAAAAAAGGAAGAAAAACTGACCGTAAAAGAGGGTAATACTCTATTCAATTGGAACATGATGTATGATGGTGCAGAAAGTGTGGAAGGCATGATTTTATGGTGGGCTTCACTGAGTGGACCCATGGCTTTGCCTGGAAATTATGAAGTGGAATTGGTTGTAAATGACATCAAAAAATCTCAAAATTTCAATATTCTTAGAAATCCTGTTTCAGAAGCTACTGAAAGTGAAATGAAAGCACAATTTGATTTTATCAATGACATCAATACCAAAGTTTCAGAAATTCACAAAGCATTGAAAAATGTGGCTAAAATCCGAAATCAAGTTCAAGTATTGCAAAAAGCAATTAAGGATAAAAAACAACACAAAGCGTTGATTGATTTGTCAAATACGTTGGTAAAAGATATGACTGTGATTGAAGAAACCTTATATCAAACAAAAAGTAAAAGCAATCAAGATCCGTTGAATTTTCCTATCAGGTTAAACAACAAATTGGCGCATTTGAATTCGTTGACAAGAATTGGAAATTATGCTCCAACACAACAAGCCATTGATTTTAAAAACGAAATTGTAAAAGAAATTGATATTGAACTCGCAAAACTGTATTCATTGTTTGATAATGGCGTGAAAAAACTCAATCAAAAAGTGAAAGAAAGTTCTATTGATTTGATTCAATTGGATTGATTATCAATAGTTTAAAAACACAAAAGCGACTTTAAAAAGTCGCTTTTTTAATTGTGTTTATTGTTCCAATTTTGTTGTATTTTTAATCTTAGTTTGTGAAAAATTCGTAAAAAAACAGCAAGACCAACTGCCTGAAAAATAGCATGCATTATGTCAAAAGGAAACTCGAAAAAAAGACTTGCGATGAACATCAAAACTGAAAAAATCACAAAAAGTATAGGAATGTAAATCAAAAAATACTTTCCCAAAGGCAATGAATTTATAAGAGTTGTCTCTTCATTTACACTTTTATTTAAGGTGTCATTTATTTTCTTAAACATTATTTTTTCATATTTTTATTGGTAATATACAATGCATACAAAGAACTAAAGACAATTTTATATCCAAAAAAAACTTGCCATTTTCCTTTTGAAAAATTGGTTTCAACCACTTTTGTAAAATCACCTGAAAATATATCTCTCCAACTATTTAAAGCTAATGAAAAAATAGTAACGATTACAAAAAATGGAATGGCTACTTTTAAAAAGTTTTGCCAAAAATCAGGATGTTTTAAATTGTTAAAAAAGCTCATTATTGTAGTTTTTGATTATTTTGATGACGTTCGTGATCGCGTTTGGTTTTTATATCTAACTTTTTTTCAAAAGCCTCTTGCAAATTCACACCTGTTTGATTCGCCAAACACAAAACTACAAAAACAACGTCTGCTAATTCTTCGCCTAAATCTTTGTTTTTATCAGATTCTTTTTCACTTTGCTCCCCATAACGTCTTGCAATAATTCTGGCAACTTCACCAACTTCTTCCGTTAATTGAGCCATATTTGTCAATTCATTAAAATAACGAACTCCGTGATTTTGAATCCATTCGTCAACTTGTTTTTGTGCGTTTTGTAAGTTCATCTTCATTGAAATATTAAATTATAACAATGCCAAATTCGGTTTTAAATTGGCAAATTCTTTTGGAATTAAAGGGTTTTCAAGAACAAACAGCGTTCTTTTTTCTAAACCCAATTTTTCTATAATAGTAGGATAATAACGGTTAAAAATCAAATCCAATTCTCCTGAATTTATAATTCTTTGCATTCCTTCATCAATTCTTTTTGCCAAATCAGGCATTCTCGGATTTACATAAAAAACCAATGGAAATGGATAAAAAAACATCATATTTTTTGAGGTAGTAAGACTTTCAAATTTTGATGCTCGTTCTCTGAAAACAGTTTCAACTTCATTAGCACCAAACGTTACATAATCGGAATTTTCATTGTGCAATCGCTCAAAAATATCATCAAAATTTCCTTCTTCAGAAACTTTATAGTCATTGTGTCTAAAAACTGTGGCATCACTCCACGTTTCTGGAATTCCATGAACTAGTTTTTTAAGAATAGAAACATCTTTCAAATTATCAAAAATTGGGGCATCTTTTTTTCTGATAATGGGAATTCTATATCCTAATAAATTTTTAGCAATTGGCTTTGAAAACAGTATGATTTCGTTATTATTAAACTTCTGATTTCCAGCAACTGTCACTAAAAGATGATGATTTTTTTCACTAAAAACTCCAGATTCTTCTGCTCCTGAATAATCAGTAAATGATTCCTGAATTTGATAGTTTCCATGAGTTTCTATGGTTGCTTTTAAAATTGCATCCAAGATTTCACGTTCATATCGTTGTCTGATTTCTGATCTGTTTCCATTCCAAAAGTCAATTTCTATCATTTTCTTTATTGTTTAGAATTCGGAATCAACTAGTATTTCGAATGTTTTTTCAAAATTAGTTTTTCAAAAAATCAAAAACGACCGTATAAAATTGTTCAGGATTTTCGGCATGCAACCAATGACCTGCATTTTTAATGGTTACAATTTTATTTTCTGGAAAATGAGCATCAATAATTAATTCTTCATTTTGTGTGATGTAATCCGAATTTTCGCCTTTTAAGAACAAGGTTTGCTTTTCATAGCGAGCATTCATTGGCAATGCTTCTCCAATTGCAGGATTATTTTTGGTGAGGGAATCTAAATGAAATCGAAAGCCCAAAACACCTTTGTCTTTCCAAAAAATATTTTTCATCAAAAATTGACGAACACCAAATTCGGGAATCAATGTTGACAATTGCTCGTTAACCAATTCTCTGGAATTGTGAATGCTAAAATCAATAGAATTGAGCGCGGCTAAAATTGCATGATGATGAGGTTTGTATTCTCTGGGCGAAATATCTACAATTACCAATTTCTCAACCAACTCTGGATACAAAACAGCAAACAACATCGCTGTTTTTCCTCCCATGGAATGTCCCAATAATTGAACTTTTTCTAACTGATTATGTTCCAAATACTTGCGCAAATCTTCCACCATCAAATCGTAATAAAATTCATCAGAATGAAAACTTCTTCCATGATTTCGTTGATCAATCAAATGCACTTCAAAGTTTTCAGAGAACTGACTTCCTAGGGTTTTCCAATTATCACCCATGCCAAAATAACCATGTAAAATGAGTAATGGTCTTCCAATTCCTGAAATATTTGAATGTAAAATTTCCATCTTATTGAAGTCTGTGAATATACATATTGACTACGTTTTCCAAACCTAAATACAAGCTCTCCGCAATCAACGCATGACCAATTGAAACCTCATCCAAATTAGGAATATTTTGTTTGAAAAACTCGATATTTTTCAAACTTAAATCATGACCTGCATTGATTCCCAAACCCAATTTGTGAGCCAAGATTGCAGTCTCAGTGTAAGGCTTTATAGCTTCTTTATTTCCTTTTTCAAATTCACTTGCAAAATGTTCAGTATATAATTCAATTCGATCAGTTCCAATTTTTGCAGCAGCTTCAATAAATGAAGTATTTGTATCAATAAATATAGAAGTTCTGATGCCATTTTGTTGAAACTCTTGAATCACTTCTTTCAAAAAAGAATTGTATTTTATGGTATCCCAACCAGCAGTTGAAGTAATCGCATTATCTTTATCAGGTACCAAAGTAACTTGTGTTGGTTTTATTTCTAGCACTAAATCCATAAAAGATTTTACAGGATTTCCTTCAATATTAAATTCAGTTGTGACTGTGTTTTTCAAATCTCTAGCATCTTGATAACGAATGTGACGTTCATCAGGTCTTGGATGAATGGTGATTCCTTGAGCTCCAAAACGTTCAATATCTTGCGCAACTTTTAATAAATCCGGTACATTTCCTCCTCTAGAATTTCGTAATGTTGCAATTTTGTTGATATTTACACTTAACTTTGTCATTGAGTAAAAATTAGTTTGTAAAGGTAAATCTTTAAATCATTTTATCCTATATTCGTACAAAATGAACATTAACGAATTCATACTAAAAGAAATTGAACCTTTACGCTTGAATAGCAGTGTTAAAGACGCTCAAGAGTTATTCAAAAAACATCAAATAACTCATTTTCCTGTATTGGAAAATGACAAATTATTGGGTTCTTTTGCGGAATATGACATTCAAAATATAGATTTTAAAAAAGGAGAATTGGTTGCTTATTCACATTTATTAAATTCTTTTTTTGCTGATGAAAAAGCAACCGTCATAGAGTTGTTTAAAATTTTTGCTGATAATGACACCAATATCATTCCTATTCTGAATGAAGAAAAAAATTATATTGGCTATTATGATTTGCGTGATGTATTGGATATTTTTTCTACAAGTCCATTTATGATTGAAGAAAGTGAAACTTTGACTGTAAAAAAGTTGGAAAGTGATTATTCTATGAGTGAAGTTTCACAAATTGTAGAATCTAATGGCGGAAAACTTTTAGGCGCTTTCATTTCAGAAAAAAATGAAGAATTTATTGAAGTTACACTAAAAATCGTTTCTGAAGAAATCAATGAAATTATGCACACATTTCGAAGGTATGATTATGAAATTGTTTCAAATCATGAAAACGATATTTATCTAGAAGATTTAAAAAACAGGTCTGAATACCTTCAAAAATACCTTGAAATGTAATGAAAAAAGTCGCTATTTATGGTCAATCTTACTCCGTTTCAGCTGAAAAGGAAATACAAATTTTACTTCAAATTCTTGATGAAAATACAAGTACGTGTTTTATAGAGAAAAAATTCTACGAACTTCTTAAAAAGGAAAATATTTTAGACAAAGAATATGAGACATTTGCGGGTTTTTCTGATTTGAATAGCACTTTTGATGTGATGTTTACATTAGGTGGAGATGGCACAATTTTGAGAGCAGTTACCTTTATTAGAAATCTAAATATTCCTATTTTGGGAATTAATACTGGAAGATTGGGTTTCTTGGCAACCATCAATAAAGATGCAATCAAAGAAAGTATTGACCTTATAATAAAAGGTGAATATCGAATTCAAGAACGAACACTTTTATCAGTAAAAATAACACCTGAAAGCGAAGCTTTTTCCGAACTAAATTTTGCTTTAAACGAAGTAACCATTGCTCGAAAAAACACCACTTCAATGATTGGCATGAAAACAAGTTTGAACTTCGAATATTTAACCAATTATTGGGCCGATGGATTGATTATTGCAACTCCAACAGGATCAACAGGCTATTCATTGAGTTGTAATGGACCTGTAATTTCTCCAAAATCAAAAAGTTTTGTAATCACACCTATTGCACCTCACAACTTGAATGCAAGATCTATGGTTATTTGCGATGAAACAAATATTCAATTGAGTATTGATTCTCGTGAAAAAGATTTTTTAATTTCTTTAGATTCACGTATCACTTCTGTTCCAAAAAATACAGAAATTTTTATTAAGAAAGCACCATTTACCATCAAAACGATTCTCCCAAATAATCAATCTTTTTTAAAAACCTTGCGTACCAAATTGTTGTGGGGAGAAGACACAAGAAATGAAACTAATCTTTGAGCATCAATCTTCAAAAAATCCATGAAAATAATAGTTATTCAAAAAGAATGAATATTAACCTTATAAAGCAAATTGAAATACCTATATTTGCGCTCGTTTTTTAAGATGAAAAACAGTATAATTTTGCTTACATTAATGATTTTTTCTGGCATTTTCCATGGACAAGTTTACGAAGCCGGTATTGCTATTGGGGGCTCAAATTATATTGGAGATATTGGAAGGACAAATTATATTTACCCCAACAATTTCGCTGGCGGACTTGTTTTCAAATACAATTGGAACCCAAGAATTGCATTGAGAGCAACTTATAGTTATTTACCAATTGAAGCAAGTGATTTAGATGCAGATACTGATTTTAAAAGAGCAAGAGGTTTAGAATTTAGAAATACCATACACGAATTGGCTTTAGGACTTGAATATAATTTTTACGAATATGATTTATCTTCTGATGATAAAATCTGGACACCTTATATTTTACTTGAATTAGCAGGTTTTAATTACAATTATATTGTAAATGAACCTTCACCAAATCAATTTATGTATGATTCAAAAAATGCATTTGCAATTCCATTTGGCTTGGGAATTAAATCAAAATTGATTGGAAATTTTGCAATTGCATTCGAAACAAGATTCAGATATACTTTCAAAGACGATTTAGATTATACTACTTCAACAATTCCTAGATTAAATATTGGAGGAACAAATAGTGATTGGTACGTTTTTACAGGAGTTTCATTACTATACACTTTTGGCAGACCAGCCTGTTACACAAAAGGATTTTAAATCTATGGATAAAAAACTATGTATCGATTTACAAAAAGTCCCTAATCACGTTGCCATTATTATGGATGGTAATGGAAGATGGGCAAAAAGTAAAGGAATGAATCGTATTTTTGGACACAAAAATGCACTTACTGCTGTTAGAGAATCTATAGAGGCAGCTGCACAAATTGGCGTTAAAGCAATTACTTTATACGCTTTTTCTACTGAAAACTGGAAAAGACCCAAAACCGAAATAAATGCATTAATGAGTTTATTAATTAATTCTTTAAAAAAAGAATTGGCAGATTTTATGAAAAATGGAGTGAAAGTAAATTCAATTGGACATAAAGAAAGTTTACCTAAAAATGCTCAAAAAGCACTAAATGAGGTTATTTTCGAAACTATTAATAACAAAAAAATTATTTTAACTCTTGCTTTAAGCTATGGATCAAAAGAAGAATTAGTGACAGCAATAAAAAATATTTCTAAAAAAGTTGTTAATAAAGAGATCGATTTAGAAAAAATTGATGAAAATACTATAGATAACCATTTATATACATTTAATTTGCCCCATGTTGACCTTTTGATAAGAACTAGTGGCGAACAACGCATCAGTAATTTCTTATTATGGCAAATGGCATATGCCGAATTATATTTTACCGGTATACTTTGGCCAGATTTTAGACAAGAACATTTTTATGACGCCATCATAGAATATCAGAATAGAGAAAGAAGATTTGGAAAAACAAGCGAACAACTTACAGAATAAATTTTTTATGAAATTATTTTCTAGGTCATTAGTGCTTTTTGTACTATTTTTTACATTTAATGCAGCTGCACAAATAAAAAATGACTCAATTACTATTACCGAAAAAGACACCATAAACAAAAACGAAAAAGTAACTTACGAAATTGGCAAAGAATATATTTTAGGGGGAATTACTGTTACTGGATTGAAAAAATTTAGTGAAGAAACCGTGAAAGTATTTACAGGTCTTGTCACTGGACAATTGATAAAATTACCAGGTGATAAACTAACTAGTGCCATTAAAAAATTGTATGAAAGTAAACAATTTAGTAATGTTGATGTTTATTTAATAAGAGTTGACGGCGAAACCATTTATTTAGAATTTGATGTTCAAGAGTTGCCACAATTGAATGAAGTGAGAATTAATGGAATAAAAAAATCGAAAGCAAAAGAATTAATTAATGACGCTGAATTGAAATTAGGTGCAATGGTTACTGACAACTTGCTTGTAACCACAAAAAATTACTTCACCAAGAAATATACAGACAAAGGTTTTTTAAAAACAAAAGTTACTCTTGATCTTCAAAAAGATACTACTGACATTAATATTGTAAACATGAGTGTTTTTATTGATAAAGGAGAAAGAGTTAAAATCAAAGATATCGTTTTTACTGGAAATGAAAAATTATCAGGCAAAAAGCTTCGCAAAGCAATGTCTAAAACCAAAGAAAAACTGATTGGTCGTTTTTGGAAAGCTTCAAAATATATTGAAGAAGATTATCAAGAAGATTTAGAGAAAATTTTAGATAAATACAGCAGATTAGGTTTCAGAGATGCGCGAATTTTAAGTGAAAATATTTCTTGGAATGAGAATAATACTATCAACGTAAATATTGAACTTGAAGAAGGTAAACAATATCGTTTTGCAGATATCGTATTTGTTGGAAATAAAGAATATTCTGACGAACAACTTAGATCAGTTTTAAGAATTGAAAAAGGAGATGTTTATAATGGTGCTATTTTAAAAGAAAGAGTAAAAGGAGATGGCTCACCAACTTCTGAGGATTTATCAACCATGTATCAGGATAGTGGTTTCTTGTTTTCGCAAGTAAATGCTGTTGAAACCAAAGTTAAAAATGATTCTATTACTGTTGAAATTAGGATACGTGAAGATGAAAAAGCACGTATTAGAAAAGTAACAGTTACTGGAAATGACAAAACAAATGACCACGTAATTTTTAGAGAATTACGCGTAAAACCAGGAGATTTATTTAGTAGAAGTGCCATTATTCGTTCTATCCGTGAAATTGGACAATTGGGTTTCTTTGACCAAAATGTTTCTCCTGATGTAGTTCCTGATTATCAAAATAAAACTGCGGATATCGATTTTACAGTAGTTGAAAAAGGGGGTAGCCAAATTGAATTGCAAGGTGGTTATGGTGGGGGCACATTTATTGGTACTTTAGGGTTGTCATTTAATAATTTTTCTATTAGAAATATTTTAAACAAAGACGCATATAAACCACTACCAATGGGAGATGGACAAAATTTGGCTTTGCGTTTGCAATCAAGCAGAACTTTTAATACTTACAGTTTTTCATTTACAGAACCTTGGCTTGGTGGTAGAAAACCACAATCATTGTCTTTTTCCGTATATTCATCGAATCAATACCAATTTAATTTTCAAACAGGAGATGTTGATAGAAGCCAAAGTTTAGGAATTGTTGGAGCTTCTTTGGGTCTTGGAAAGCGTTTAAAATGGCCAGATGATTTTTTCCAGTTGTCGCAATCTATAAGTTATCAAGCCTTTAATTTGAAAAATTATGGTTTTAGAGTTGGACAAAATATTTTGAGTAATGGAAACTTGAATAATTTATCTTATAGTGCAACAATCAGTAGAAATTCGGCCGGACCAAGTTTGATTTTTCCAACTTATGGTTCAGAATTTAGTTTAGGGATAAAAGCTACTTTCCCTTATTCATTGGTTAATGGAAGAGATTATACTATTGATGATAATTTGAGTCAAGAAGACAGAAATGCAAGAATTGCTGAAAACTATAAATGGTTAGAATATTATAAGGCAAGTATTAAAGGAAAATGGTACACCTCATTTACGGATAAATTAGTTTTAATGACAAATGCTGAGATGGGTTATTTAGGGTATTACAACCCTAAAATCGGCTTATCCCCTTTTGAAAGATATTATGTTGGTGGAGATGGGATTGCTATTTTTCAGTTGGATGGTAGAGAAGTTGTAGGTTTAAGAGGTTATGAAAATAATAGACTTTCTTCGGTTGAAGGAGGTTCAATTTACAATAAATTTCAATTAGAATTAAGGTATTCAATCACAGATGCACCTTCTGCTTCAATCTATACTTTAGGATTTTTAGAAGCGGGTAATTCTTATGACAATTTTAAAACATTTAATCCGTTTGAGTTAAAACGTTCAGCCGGAGTTGGTATACGAATATTTATGCCTGCATTTGGGTTATTAGGGATCGATTTCGCACACGGATTTGACCCTTTACCTGGGTTTACAGAAAAATCTGGTTGGCAAACACATTTTATCATTGGAAGACAATTCTAGGAAAACATTACATTTGTAAAATAGATTCGTTTTTTTTGGCACGGTTTTTCCTAAATACATTTTACAAATGAAAAAAATATTTTTATTCGTCGTTCTTTTATTCAGTGTATCCACATTTTGGTCACAGAGAAATCAGTTAATCGCTTATATAGATATGGAGTATATTCTAGAAAATATTCCTGAATATTTAAAAGCACAAAACATGTTAGATGCCAAAGTCGCAAAATGGAAAACAAACTTAGACCAACAAGCACGTCATCTAGAAGTATTGAAAACCGATTTAGCGAGCGAAAAAGCTATTTTAACAAAAGATTTAATTGACGAAAAAGAAGAGGAAATTACCTTAAAACAAGAAGAATTAAGAAGATTAGAATCTTTGTATTTTGGACCAAATGGCGATTTATATTTAATGAGAAAACAATTGGTAAAACCAATTCAAGATCAAGTTTATAATGCTATTCAAGGTATCGCAAGTCGAAAAAATTATGATTTTGTTTTCGAAAAATCTAGTGATTTAGTAATGCTATATTCAAATAAAAAATACGATATTAGCGACCTCGTTTTATCAACAATTGATAAGACAAGATTATCGGAAGAAAAGAAAGACCAGCGTAACAAAAATAGCGCAAAAGACCCGATTGTTGATAAAGAAATAACTGTAAAACAACAACAGCTAATTGACAAAAAAGAGGAGTTAATCACTGAAAAAAAAGAAGATATTGCTAAAAAAGAAGCTGATAAAGAAGCTAAAAGGAAAGAAATAGAAGACAAAAAAGAAGCTCTTACGAAAAAAAGAGAAGAGCAAAGAAAAATTTTAAGAGAAAAACAAGAAGCGCTAAAAAAACAAAAAGAAGAAGAAAAAAAGAAAAAAAATCAAGAATAATTATTAAACTTAAACAAGAATGAAAAATTTAAAAACGTTACTATTAATTGCTGTATTTACTTTAGGATTGGGTGGTGTTGCAAATGCACAAAAATCCGGTCACATTGACTTTGAAAAACTAGTAGCTGACATGCCGCAAACTACTAAATTGAAACTTGACATTGAAAAATTAGGGAAAACATATCAAGATGAAATTGAAGGAATGGCTAAAAAGGTGGAGGCTAAAATAAAAAAGTATCAAGCTGAACAAAATGGTCAAACCAAAGAAATCAATGAATCTAGAGCTTTAGAAGTTCAGCAAGACAATCAAAGATGGGAGCAATTGAGACAAACTGCTTATCAAGACATGCAAAAAAAGCAAGCTGATGGCTTAAATCCAATTATCGAAAAAGCACAAAAAGCAATTGAAGATGTTGCTGCTGCTAAAGGAATTGTATATGTATTTGACGCTTCTGTCGGGAAAGGATTGTTAGTTTCTAAAGGAGAAGATATATTTGCTGCCGTAAAAGCTAAATTAGGATTTTAATTCACAAAATTTATATTTAAGAAAGAAACCTACTTAAAAGTAGGTTTCTTTATTTTTACAAAATGATGCTAAAAACGAACTTTCCAATTGGTCTTTTTGATTCTGGAGTTGGTGGCACTTCTATTTGGAAAGAAATTATTGCTTTGTTGCCGAATGAAAATTCCATTTACTTATCAGATAGCAAAAACGCTCCTTATGGAGAAAAAAGTAAACAAGAAATCATTGATTTATCTGTCAAAAACACTGAATATTTACTAAAAAATAATTGTAAAATTATAGTTGTTGCTTGCAATACTGCTACCACAAATGCTATCAAAACATTGCGTCAAAATTATAATGTACCTTTTATCGGAATTGAACCTGCCATAAAACCTGCAGCACTTTCTACCAAAACCAATGTTGTGGGAATTCTTGCCACCAAAGGGACGTTGAACAGCGAACTATTTGAAGCAACTTCAAATGTTTTTAAAGCACAAATTGTCATCAAAGAAACGATTGGAAAAGGGTTGGTTGATTTGATTGAAAACGGAAAAATCAATTCGCCAAAAATGAGGAGTTTATTAGCATCCTATCTAAAACCTATGTTACAAGAAAACATGGATTGTCTTGTTTTGGGCTGTACACATTATCCTTATTTGATTCCTCAAATTCGAAAAATTGTTGGTGAAAATATGGAAATAATTGATTCTGGTCTGGCTGTTGCCAAACAAACAAAAGCTATTTTAGAAAAACATGAATTGATTAATCAGCAAAAGAATTTAGGAACACATCACCTATTCATAAACAAAAATAAAACTGTTTTGGAAATGTTGGTATCAAATAATTCTGAAAAAATCACTGTTGAAGAACGCGATTTTTAAAATCCTCCAAAAGCTGAATTGATATTTGGACAAGCAGCTGCTCTTTGCTCTTGCGTCCATAAATTGACTCCCACAGAAACTTGATGAAATCCTGAATTGGTCAATACAGTCTGATTCATTTGATTGGTGTACGTGTATGAAAACATCCAATTTTGATAATTAATTCCAACAATTGGTGACACATACCGTGCATTTTGAATCGCATTCGCATCAAAACTTTGTCTGTATGAAAGTGCTGCCCAAAGTTGCGTTTGTGAAATATTCTTGTAAGCTTTTATATTAAAATCTGCAATTCGTTCTCCAGTTCCTTCTCTAAATTGCATCATAATTGACGGCTCAAACTGAACAAAAAGCTCTTCACCAAAATAATATCCAGCAGAAAAAATATAATTTCTCAAATCTAAAGGCTCTTGAACATTCAGATTATTTTTTGCAGTTAACAATAAATTCTTCACTGTAAAATAGGAAGAAAATCCACCTAAATGATATGCTACACTAAAATCAGCATTGTAATAACTAGTGCTTTCAATAATCGCTGCAATTGCTCTATCTCCTGTAAATATTCTCTGGTCTGATTGATTTTGAACAAAAGTAAACGCCAAACCGAAAGACAATTGATTGAAAATTTTACCATCACTCATAGGTAAATGATATGCATAGGTTGCTTGAACTCCTTTTTGAGAGTGAAAACCGTTTTTGTCATTAAACAAAACCAATCCATAACCTGCATTTGAATATTCATCAAAACGAGTGTGAAAACTCAACGTTTGTAATGCTGGCGCATTCGGAATTCCAGCCCATTGTTGTCTTGCTGTCATTCGCAACTTACTAGAATTTCCAATTCCAGCAGCAGAGGGATGTACTAAAAATACATTGTCTGAAAGGTAATCTTGGTAAATTGGCAATGTCTCTTGTGAAAAACTTTTTGATGAAAAAAGTATTAGTATAAATAAGCAACTTAGTCGAAAACTCAATCTCATTAAAATCTTAATTTTAAAAATCAAATATATTGCTTTTAAAAGAATAATTAATTTTTCAAAAGAAGTTTTAACAATTTTACTTTGTACAACATTTTCAAAAATGATTTTTGGATAAACATAAAATAACTTCTTTACAAAAATGAAATTATGTCACTTCAATAAAATAAATGAATACGAAAACCCTCAACAATCATTTTCTTAAGCAGCGAAATCAGAAATTAAAATAGACCAAAAAAATCAACAAATTCGCAAATTAAAATACATAAATTTTTAAAAATTAAACTTACTGAAAAGGATTATTTAAGTTACTGATTAATTATAATCATTTCCATTAAAAAACAAAACCCCAGCAATGAATGTGAATTGGCTTTTATTTCCAGAACAATGCATACAATGCCACTAAGATAATAATCACTGCAAACGCACCAATATTAAACAACGGACTTGTTTTGAACATTTCTTTTGAGATATCAATTCCTTTTTCATCGTCAGCACCTTTGTGTTGAATAAAACTCACCAATGCAATCACAATCATGGTCAAAATAACGGTATATCCCATTTGATCCATAAAAGGAACATCCACAAACAATGCACTTGTTGACCAGCCTTTTGGCGCTACTTTAAAATACATGGCAATTGGAATGGATACCAATGCTCCAATAATTGCCCCTTTGTTGGTGGTTTTCTTCCAGAATAATCCTAGTAAAAATACGGCTAAAATCCCCGGACTTACTACTCCTGTATATTCTTGTATGAATTGGAATGCTTGGTCTAAATTGCCTAATAATGGCGCCATAATACAGGCAATAATCAAGGCAACAAATGCCGAAATTCGACCCATGTTTACAGTTGCTCTGTCAGAAGCGTTTTTATTGATGTATTGTTTATAAATATCCATCGTAAAAATGGTAGATGTTGAGTTTAACATCGAAGCCAAAGACGATACAATCGCTGCTGCTAAAGCTGCAAATGCCACTCCTTTTAATCCTGTTGGTAAAAATTGTAGTAACCAAGGGTAGGCTTTATCTGCTTGTGCTGCTGTTGGTAAGTTTTCCAATCCTGCTGCCCCTAAACGTGCCATAATTGCAGGATCGTTCACCATGACATAGGCGGCAATTCCAGGAATCACTACAATTAATGGAATTACTAATTTTAATCCAGCTGCAAATAAAATCCCTTTTTGTGCTTCTTTCAATGATTTTGCTGCTAAAGTTCTTTGGATGATGTATTGATTAAAACCCCAATAGTACAGGTTCGCAACCCACATTCCCCCTACCAAAACTGCAATTCCTGGCAAGTTCTTATACTCTGGATTTGTTTCGTCTAAAATCATCGCAAATCGTTCAGGAACTGCTTCATAAATAGTAGTTAATCCCGTAAACATTCCTTGTCCATCTGAAACGGTATTTAAGGCTAAATAGGTAGTTACCAAACCGCCTACAACTAAAAATACTACTTGAATTACATCCGTCCAAGCAACCGCTGAAAGTCCACCATATAATGAATACGCAGCTGCAAAAAGCGCCAAACCCATTACACCATACATCATAGGAACTCCCATAATGGTTTCTAATGCCAAAGAACCTAAATACAACACTGTAGTTAAGTTTACAAACACATATAATGCAATCCAAAAAACGGCTAAAATGGTTTTTAAATTGGTAGAATATCTTTTTTCTATAAATTCAGGAATGGTATACAATCCTTTTTCAATAAAAATAGGTAAGAAATATTTCCCTACAATAATTAAGGTGATGGCTGCCATCCATTCATAAGAGGCAATGGCTAATCCTGATGCAAATCCAGAACCAGACATTCCAATGAATTGCTCTGCAGAGATATTTGCTGCAATTAATGAGGCTCCAATTGCCCACCAAGGCAATGATTTACTGGCTAAGAAGTAATCTTCGGCATTTTTTTGATGCCCTTTTTTGTCTCTAGAAACCCATAATCCTACACCTAAAATCAAAATAGCATAGCCTATAAAGATAGCGTAATCTAACATTTCAAAACTTGCTGTCATAGAATAAAAAATTAATTTAGTTTAATCGGTAATTGTTTTCTGATTGGGTACAATATCCAATTTTTTTTTAAAAGAATAGTTAACTATTTTGCATAAAAAATCAAATTTTTTCACTGAATTAATGAATGTAAAATAATTTTCCTCCAAAAAAGGAAGACAATGAGCAACTTTTATGTTTCATTTTGAAAAAATAAAAAGTTTTAAGATATTATTTGGAAAATATAAATTCTAAAACAACTCTTTGTTGCTAATGTCTAGATAGTTTCGTTTTACAAATGATAAAATGGTATCCAAAATTTCACCCATATTTTTGCAATTATTAAATGCGTCATCATTGGTATAATTTCGAATTTGCGTTCTTAGTTTGGAAATATTTTCAGGATACGAAATAGTATCATTTTTCATGCAATGCATCAAATTTTTGATTCTTTTTGGAGAGGTTATCATTCTTTTTGCAATGTAAGATCTTTCTTCAATTTTATATTGTCTGATAGAGGTTCTTGCTAATTTTTCGTTCACCATATCAATGATATCAAAATTCTCTTTCATGTATTTCATATTATACACTTGCAAATTTCCTTCAAAAGATTGTTGGTCAAAGTCAATGGCTCTAATTCGATAAATAATTTGATCAAAATCGTGAATAGGAACAATTACATAATTATAAGAACGCATATCACCCAGTAAACGAACCAGACATCGTTCTTTGAATTTCACAAATTCTTTAGCGATTTGAGATTTTTCTGGTTCAGAACATTTTGGTAAAAAATCCTTAATAAAAACATCTCCAGCAATTCCTGAAATATGTTCTTCTATTAAAGTATCTTTATAAATTAGAAAATTGATGCTATGAGGAGACAAAATATGTTCTAATTCCAATCCATACACCCTAGAAGCATCTGCTTTTTTTACATAAAAATAGGTGTAATTATCGTTGAGAATATTTCTGATTTTAATTCTGAATGGTTTCGAATTTCCAAAAGTGCAATAATCAACCGCATCTACATTCAAAAAAGGAATGGTGTCTTCATTTCCGTCAGAATGAAGTAAAGTGTATATTTTTTTGAGACACAAATCAATTTCTTCTCTTTCAAATTCAGAAAAATAAGTTCTAACCCAAAGTGTATCGTCATCATTTCTGTCATACACAATAACACTCCCATGAAAACGCAATAAGTCATTATAAAAAATTGGAATTTTTATACTTCTGCTGTGTTCTGTTAAATAGTCATTTAGCAGGTTACTAATTGGAAATATGGGTTTCTTTTTAGATATTAATTTTTCCTCAGGAGACATAATTTCATTTTTCAAATTGTTCAAAAATAAACATTATTAACGAAGCTCAAACATCTTTCCTGGCAAAGGGTTTGTAATTCCTTTCAATTCCATTTGCAATAAAACTGAGGATAATTGAAAAATTGGAATATTGCAATCAATAGCAATTAAATCAAGCATTTGCTTTCCATTTTCTTTGAGATGATTATAAATCGTTTGCTCTTGATCTGTTAATGTGATAAAAAGTTCTTGATGAATTGCTTTTTTGGGTTTTGCAACAACATCCCAATTGAGCATTTTCATAATATCATTACTGGATGTCAGCAGTGTTGCTTGGTTATATTTAATTAAATTATTACACCCTTTACTGTAAATATCATTGTTTCTTCCTGGCAATGCAAACACCTCCCTGTCATAAGAATTTGCAATATCAGCAGTCACTAACGAGCCCCCTTTTTCGGCACTTTCTATGATGATAGTTGCTTCAGACATGCCTGCAACAATTCTATTTCGCCTTAAAAAATTTTCTCTTAATGGATTTTCTTCAAATCCGAATTCAGTAAAAAAACCACCATTTTCCATGACTTGGCGCATGTATTTTTTATGTGCTTTTGGATAAATTTGCTCAAAACCATGAGCCAAAACAACAATCGTTTGCAATTTATTTTTGATGGCTGCTTTGTGCGCACAAATATCTACTCCATAAGCAAAACCGCTTACAATAATTGGATTGTAAACCGACAATTCTTCAATAAGATGCTCGCAAAAATCTTTGCCATACGAGCTCATATTTCGAGTGCCTACAATCGAAAGTATTTTATCGTTCTTAAGATTGATGTTTCCATCTTTGAACAACACAAAAGGACTGTCAATGCATTGCAATAAGTTTTTAGGAAATTCATCATCCAAAAAATAAACAACTTCGTAATTGTTTTTTTCGATAAAATCCAACTCTTGCTCAGCAAGTTTGATGTTTTTTTTGTCAAATAAATGCTGAATTGCAAAACTGCCAATGCCGTTTATTTTTTGAAGTGTGGTTGGTTTTTCATTAAATAATTGCTCAATATCACCAACCGCAACAATTAATTTTTTCGCTAAAATATCACCAATAGCTTTGCTTTTTTGCAAGCGTAAAATAGCAAGAAGTTTTTCTTTTTTCAAATCGCACAATTTTTTTTACAAGGTATACATTTTTGTTGATAAATTTTTATTGATTT
>DDMS01000017.1:39603-47216 GCA_002340765.1 Flavobacteriaceae bacterium UBA2540
TACATTAAAGATTTATTGTATAGATACGATTGTGTTATCATTCCTGATTTTGGAGGGTTTGTTACGAAAAGAATTGCTACAAAAATCAATGAAAATACATACCAATTTTTTCCACCAACAAAACAACTTTCTTTCAATAGAAATTTGAAAAATAACGATGGTTTATTGGCGAATTATATTGCTTCTGTTGAGAATATTTCTTTTGAAAAAGCTTCAAATGCGATTGCTTTGTCGGTGATTAAATGGCAAAATGAAATTCAGACTAAATCTATTATTTTAGATTCGATTGGCGTTCTTTCTTTGAACGAAAATAGTCAAATTATTTTTGACCCAAACACAAGTGTCAACTTTTTAATTGAATCTTTTGGATTGAGTACTTTTGAAACATCAACAGTTCATAGATTTCAGTCAGAAGTTAAAAAATTCGTTCCTGAAGTTGCTAAAAACGATAAAAAAGTAATTCCAGTTTTTATAAAATATGCCGCTACAGCTGCTATTTTATTGACATTAGGAGCTGCAATTTATTCAAATTATCAAGAAAATACTCAAAAAGAGTTTTTAGCAAAACAACAAAAAAATTTAGAGAAAAAAATTCAAACTGCTATGTTCGTGATTTCAAATCCTTTGCCAACAATTGAACTAACTGTTGCAAAAGAGCTCGAAAAAAATTTTCATGTAGTTGCTGGTGCATTTCAAAATCCTGATAATGCCAATAGAAAATTTGACCAATTAATTAAAGAAGGACATGCTGCAAAAATTCTTGGGACAAATAAATGGGGCTTAATACAAGTCGCTTATGCAAGTTTTTCTGATAAAAATGATGCTATCAATTACCTTTATAAAATACAAAATACTGCAACTCAAGATGCTTGGTTGCTAATAAAAAAGTAGTTTTATTTAAAGTTGCATCCTATCTTTGTAGAAATTTTATCAATGGACGCAAAAGCACCCAAGGATTCTTTAACTATCCTTACAGATTTAGTATTACCTGGAGAAACAAATTATTTGGACAACCTTTTTGGGGGCGAATTATTAGCAAGAATGGACAGGGCATGCAGTATTGCTGCAAGACGTCATTCAAGAAAAATTGTGGTGACAGCTTCTGTAAATCATGTGGCATTTAACAAATCTGTTCCTGTTGGAAGTGTGGTAACTATAGAAGCAAAAGTTTCGAGAGCATTTAAAACTTCAATGGAAGTTTATGTAGATGTTTGGATTGAGGACCGCCAATCTGGTCATAAAACAAAAGTAAATGAAGGTATTTACACTTTTGTTGCGGTTGACGAAACAGGAAAACCTGTTCAAATTTCACAAATTATTCCAGAAACAGATCTAGAAAAAGAGCGTTATAATGGAGCTTTGAGAAGAAAACAATTAAGTTTGATTTTGGCCGGTAAATTAAAACCCAATGAAGCAACTGAATTAAAGGCATTATTTTATGAATGATATTCAAGAGTTCTTATCAAATTTTAAAACAATAAAGACCATTATTGTATTTGCTTTTGGCATTTTATTACAGATTGGTACAACAAAATCATTGAATAATATTCGTAAAAAATTCGGATTTCAAAAAAGAAGGTTTATTATTATCAATAAGATTATTTCAGTAATAGTGTATGCTTCAGTTATCATTATTATTTCTTTTATTTGGGTTGACGAAAATCAATTAATCTATTTTATTTCGTCATTTTTAACAATTTTAGGGATTGCATTTTTTGCACAATGGTCAATATTATCAAATATCACAGCTGGATTGATTTTGTTTGTAAATTATCCTGTAAAAATTGGAGATGAGATTACTATTTTAGAAAAAGACAATAATATTACTGGAGAAATTAAAGACATTGGCGCTTTTTTTATCACACTTCAAATAGAGGATAAAGAACTAATAACAGTTCCAAATTCAATAGTGCTTCAAAGAAATATAAAGTTTAAAGAAAAATTAAAATAGTAAAAACTTATCTTGACATAATCCAATCAGCTGGATTTAAACGAGTTGTATTTTTGAAAACCACAAAAACAAGATTTGTCTTGTTAGAAAGCTTATCAGTAAATATTTTTCCAATTCTTTGACCCGTGACAACTTTATCACCTTTATTTACTAAAATATTTTCAAGGTTGTTATAAGAAGTGATATAATTTCCGTGACGGATTAGCACATTTTTAATTCCCCCTGAACCCACTAAAACATTCAAAACTTCGCCATTAAAAACAGCATTTGCGAAACTTCCTGTAGGAGTAACTATGTGTAAACCAGTACTATTAATGGTAATTCCAGGGAAAGTTGGATGTGGCTGATCTCCAAATCTACGAACTATAATTCCTTCTTTCACCGGCCAAGGCAATCTACCTTTATTACTCTCAAATTCACCTGCTAATTTTTTTGCTTCTGGAGAAAGAAAAAACTCATTTTTAGTAATCTTTGCTTTGGCCGAGTTAGTTGTTACTTTTTTATTCGCTTTTGCAATTTCATCTTTAATCAATTTGTCGATTTTTGCCACAATTGTTCGCTCATCTTTGATCTTTTTTTGAATATCTCTTTTATATTGAGATTCTTTCTTTTTGATAATTACTATATAGTTTTCTTGCTTTATTTTATCCTGTTCAATCTCTTTTTTCTGATTTTCTTCAGAAACCAATAAAGTTTCTTTAACTCTTTTTTGCGAACTCAATGAGTCATTCAATATTTTCACTTCGGTTGATTGCAATACAATTTCTTCTCCTTGCTTTTTTCGAAATGACGTGTATTGTTTCAGATATTCTAATCGTTTATACGCTTGATAAAAATTTTGTGAAGACAATAAAAACATCAATCTGCTCTGTTGTGATTTACTTTTGTAAGATTTAAAAATCATGTCAGCATAATCCGCTTTTAATGCCGTTAATTTTCGATTTAATTTGTTTAACTCTCTCTGATTCAAATAAATTTCGTCAGACAATAATTTTGCTTCATCTTGTATTGTGGCAATTAATTTATTTCGAACTTCAATTTTCTGTTTTATATCCTTCAAACTTTCCATCGCATTTTGCTCCTTTTTTCGCTCATTAAAAAGCAATTTATTGAGCTGTACTATTTCTGCTTGGTATTTTTTTCGTTGTGCTTCCAGCTGTGTTCTAGTTTGTCCAATACATGAAAAACAGTGCAAAAAAACAATGAAAAGGATAATATAAAATTGGTGGGTTTTCATTAAAATTCTATTCTTTTATATCCATTTGGAATTTCAAAACTGTTGTTTAATGGAATATCAAAAACGACAGATTTGTATATTAAATCAATATTTGTTGTTGTATTCTCACTTTTTGCAACAATCATAATATTTTCTGGAAAGATGGTTTTCTGAATAAAATTGTACCCAGAATATTGAATGTCCAAACGTAATTTTTTACTTGCATTCACAATTGATTGTTCGTCCAATTTGAAATGTGAAGGATTAATTGTAAAGAAAATATTGAACAAAGACGATTGTTTTTCAGGATATAACACATATTTGTTTGTTACAATTTCAAGTTGTTGTTTTTCTGATTTTACATTCAATAAAGACTGTCCTAAAAACAAATTTTGAAGTTGGTCAAAATTGATTTCAACACCCAATAATTTTTCAAGTAGCGAAAAATCACCTTCGAAATAATTTTTTGCATATGGAGAATAATAACTCACTGAATTTGGGGTGATTTTAGCTTTAAAAACCGTAATAAACTTGGTGCCTTTGATATAAATTACTTTGTCTTTCTCGATTTGCAAATTCACATTCAAACTTTGATTTGTTTTACCATTGTCAAAATTCACTTTCAATTTTGCATCAATTGTTTTTTTGTCAAAATTAGCATCATAATGCTTTTTTGCAACTTTTTTTGCAGAGGTTTCGAAAGCCATTTCATTTGCTACCATCATATTTTTTGAAGATTTGCAAGACGATACTAAAATTGTAAAAACGACACTCAATATTAAAAACCTCATGGTTTAACTTTTCAAATTTGTTGCTTTTTGTAGGTATTTTTTTTCTTCAACTGTGTTTCCTAAACCATTGTAAGCTCTCGCAATTTCGTCATAAAAAACAGCTTCCATTTTTTCATCAATTACAAAATCCAAGCCACTTTTCAGCGAAAGTAATGCTTTTTTAAACTCTTTCAAATGATTTAATGCTTTTCCGTTTTGCAAATATAAGAAAGGTTGCGAAGGAAAAAGTGCGATTCCTTCATTGCTATATTTTAATAAAGAATCTGGAGTGGTTTCAGATTTCTGAAGAATTTCTTCTAAAATTTTATAGGATTTATCAGTTTTAAATTGCAATTTCAAACCATCAAAATCAGTTAATATCACCTCTTTTATTTCAGGTTGTTTACTTTTTTTTAAACGATCTCTAAATAACTTCAAGTCTGATGAAATGGAACCTTCAACTTCTAAAACGTCTAACAACGAAAGCACTTCTTTGAATTGATTGTTTAAAAAATAGAGTCTTACAAGAGATTCCCGTTGTTTTGGATTGATAGCTACTATTTTTTCTTGAATTTTTAACGCCTCTGAAAAGTTTAAATCTCGTTCGTGAATTGATACCAAATGTTTTAACATCCAAAGATTTTTTGACTCTTTTAGCAAAGCTCTTTCAATATATTCTTTGGCCAATACAGTATTATTAAGAAATAAATAATTTTTAGAAAACTCAAAAAAAACTGCTACTTGATTTTCTAAGATTTGATTGCAACTTTCTAAATTTTCAATCGCTTTTTGATAGTTTTCAATTGATTTTTCAGACAATGCTTTGAAGAAAAATTCTTGAAATTGCATAGTTTTTTCTTCGGTCAAATCCTTTTTTTCAGGAATGCTATCTTGAGAAAATAAATGATTTGTACAAAAAAATAGAAAAATAAAAAATAGCAAGAACTTGAACAAGGAAATCTCATTCTTAGTTATTTTACCATTTATTTCACTGTTTTTTGTCATATTTATGTCAATTCTGTATAATCTCCAATACTTACAGATGTAAATTTTCCATTAAAAATGGCGTGATTCCCAATCATAGCATTGTTTAAATTCGCGTTTATAATAGTTACACTACTTTGTATTAAAGAATTTTCGATAATTGAATTGTTAACAACACTATTCTCTCCTAAAGATACATAAGGTCCAATTTTTGAATTGGTCAACACCACATTTTTGCCAATAAAACAAGGCTGGATAATTTCGGAATTTTTTAAAACCAGGTCTTTAGAAACCAAGTCATTTCCTTCAGCATATTCAAAACCGAGTACTTGTTTGTTGGTGTCGACAGTAGGGTCTTTTTTACCACAATCCATCCATGCAGAAACTGTTCCTGGAATAAATTTTAAGCCTTGTTGTTTTAGTGATTCTAGAACATTCGTTAATTGATATTCGTTGTTTTCACGCAAATCATTGTCAATTAAATACTGAATTTCTTCTAATAATTTTTCACCACTTTTGAAAAAATAAATTCCGATAATTGCCAAATCTGACACAAATTCTTTTGGTTTTTCAATAAAATCGGTGATAAAACCATCTTGCAATTTCACCACACCAAAAGCACTTGGATTGTCAACTTTACTCAGCCAAATAGCGCCATCAGCATTGGTGTCTAACCTAAAATCAGCTTTAAAAAGTGTATCTGCATAAGCAACAACACAAGGGCCACTCAATGATTCTCTCGCGCAATAAATAGCATGTGCAGTTCCCATTGCTTCTTCTTGAATATACACACTTCCTTTTGCTCCTAATTCAGCTGCGATTTTCAACAAAGTATCTTGTGTATTTGCAGGAAATCCTTTTGCAATTGGTCCAATAATAAAAGCAATTTCATCAATTTTTTGATTGATTACCGCAGCAATATCTTCAACCAAACGTTGAACAATTGGCTTGCCAGCAATCACAGTTAGCGGTTTTGGAAGAGTCAATGTATGGGGCCTTAAACGAGAACCAATACCAGCCATAGGAACTATTATTTTCATCTTTCTATTTATTGAAATTTGAGAGCAAGATACCATAAATTGAGCCATTCCAAAATACTTTTTAATGATAAATCAACCAAAAAATTAACAATTATTGGTGTAAATGATTTTACAAAAACATCCGAATAAACGTGGTGTTTTTCGTTTCTTTGCTGAAAATTTCAAAAAGTGAATTATTTATCAGTAGAAAACATCTCGAAATCTTATGGAGAGCGCGCATTGTTCGAAGACATTTCTTTTGGCATCAATAAAGACCAAAAAGTAGCATTTGTTGCTAAAAATGGCAGTGGAAAAACTTCCATTTTAAATATTATTGCAGGATTAGACATGCCTGATAGCGGACAAATTGTGACTAGAAAAGAAATTTCGATGGCATATTTATCTCAGAATGATGTTTTAAATCCAGATTTAACGATTGAAGAAACCATTTTTGCAACAGAAAATAAAATTCTTTCTATCGTAAATCAGTATGAAAAAGCGTTAAAAAACTTGGACGACACTGATGCATATCAAGCTGCTTTTGAGTTGATGGAACATTATAATGCTTGGGATTTTGAAACACAATACACACAAATTTTATCAAAATTAAAAATTGACGATTTAAATCAGAAAGTTTCTTCGCTATCTGGTGGACAAAAAAAAAGGGTTTCATTGGCAATTGTGTTGATTCACAAACCCGATTTTTTGATACTTGATGAACCCACAAATCACCTGGATTTAGAGATGATAGAATGGTTGGAAGCTTATTTTGCCAAAGAAAAAATCACCCTTTTTATGGTTACTCACGATCGTTATTTTTTGGAACGTGTGTGCAATGAAATCATAGAATTGGATGAAGGAAAAATATATAAATACAAAGGAAATTACTCTTACTATCTAGAAAAAAAAGAAGAACGTATTCAATTAGAGCAAGTTACGACTGAAAAAGCGAAAAATTTATTCAAAAAAGAATTGGATTGGATGCGCAGACAACCCAAAGCTAGAACCACAAAATCGAAATCGCGTATTGATGATTTTTATCAAATCAAAGAAAAAGCGCAACAACGAAGAACGGAACATAAAGTGCAATTAGAAATCAATATGGAGCGTTTGGGAAGTAAAATTTTGGAGCTTCACAAATTGAAAAAATCGTATGGTGACAAAGTTATTTTAGACAGATTTGACTATGTGTTTAAACGTGGAGAACGTATTGGGATTATTGGAAAAAACGGCACTGGAAAATCATCATTTTTAAATATTATTACCGAAAAAAATCCTGTAGATGCAGGAACTGTGATGGTTGGAGAAACCATTAAATTCGGGTATTATACACAATCAGGAATTACCATCAAAGAAGGTCAAAAAGTCATTGAAGTCATCAAAGAATTTGGAGAGTTTATTCCGTTAATGAAAGGTCAAAAAATCTCAGCGTCACAATTGTTAGAACGATTTTTATTTGACAAAAAAAAGCAATATGATTTTGTAGAAAAACTCTCAGGAGGAGAACAAAAACGTTTGTATTTGTGTGCTGTTTTGATTCAAAATCCAAACTTTCTTATTTTGGATGAACCAACAAACGATTTGGATGTAGTTACCTTAAATGTCTTAGAAAACTTTTTATTGGATTATCCCGGAAATTTATTGGTGGTTTCTCACGATCGTTATTTTATGGA
>DDMS01000017.1:47453-48436 GCA_002340765.1 Flavobacteriaceae bacterium UBA2540
GAAGAATAAAAGCCTCCCCCAACCCCTCCAAAGGAGGGGAGTAGAACTAACTGCATGAAAAAAATATGTCTTTTTATTTAAAAATCCTCAACATATTATTTTTTTAAAGCTGTAATTTCTGGTAAATCCCAAATAATTGGCAATAAAAAATAGACAAAAAAGGTAACTAGCAGAATAGAAATTAGATTCAGCACAAATCCTTTTCTTACCATATCTTCAATTTTCAGATATCCTGAGCCAAAAACTACTGCATTTGGAGGCGTTGCTACTGGCAACATAAATGCACAAGAAGCTGCTAAAGTTGCGCCAATTAATAAATAATATGGATGTAAACCTAAAGCTGGTGATAATGAAACCAATACTGGAAGCAACATGGCTGTTGTAGCTAAATTGGAAGTAATTTCCGTTAAAAAATTTACAGAAGCCACCAATATCAGTAAAAGTGTAAACAAAGAAACTGCTTCTAAAGAGGTCATGTGTTTCCCGATCCAAATTGCCAAGCCACTTGTTTCAAAACCTAAAGCCAACGCCATTCCCCCACCAAAAAGCAAGACAATTCCCCAAGGTAATTTCACAGCATCTTCCCAAGACATTAATTTGATAGCCTTATTTTTTGAAGGAACAATAAACAACAATACTGCAAAAAATATGGCAATAATGGTATCATCAATTTTTGGGATGAAATTCTTAAGCAAAAAAGAACGTGTAATCCAGGAAAATGCGGTAAGAATAAAAACTATAAAAACAGCTTTCTCTTCGTAAGAAATTGGTCCTAATTCTTGCAATTGCTTTTTAATTTCTTCTCTTCCACCTGGAAATTCTTTTTGTTTGAATTGAAATGCAAAACGAGTTAAATAGATCCAACACAAAAATAAAAGGATGATTGCTATCGGAAATCCGAATGAAAACCATTGTGCAAATGAAATTTCAATACCATAGGTTTGTTTGATAATTCCTGCTAAAACCAAGTTTGGAGGCGTTCC
>DDMS01000017.1:48634-53922 GCA_002340765.1 Flavobacteriaceae bacterium UBA2540
CCTAAAATGATAAAATTGACATTTGTTCCTACAATTTTGATGATGGTCAATGCTATTCTTTTATGCAATTTCCATTTTTCGATGGCAATTGCCAGAATAAATCCACCAATGTATAAAAAAACGTACATGTGTCCATAAGAGGCTGTTGTTTCTGACAAACTCAAACCACCTGACAATGGAAACAAAATAATGGGCAATAAAGCAGTTACTGCAATAGGAATTGCCTCTGTAATCCACCAAATAGCAATCCAAATAGTGCCTGCTAAAATGGCATTCGCTTCTGAAGATAATCCTTCAGGATGAAAAAAATACTTGATAAAAATAAAAGCAATCGGACCAAGTAATAAACCTACTTTACTTTTTGAAATCGTCATATTATAAATTAATTAAATAATAATTCAGCTGCATTTTCTGAAGCTGTTGTAAAGTTGTGACTTGCATTGTTTTGGATGTGAAATGTCCAATTAAAATCAAAATTAGCGATTTCAGCTTGTTGTTTGCAAAAATTATAAAAATTTGTTGCACGTTCAACTCTCTGTAAACCTTGAGCATCTGCAAAAAAATTGTGTCTCAAATTACTGTCATTGGGATTGTTATCGAACTCACCCACTTGAACCAATACATTTTTTGCAAAGAAAATTTCCGTTGATTTATTTTCTAAAATGCTATTTTTAGTTCCATAAGGAAAAGGAACTGATTTGTCAGGAAAAGTGTACCATCCAGCAGCAGAAATCACGATTTGACTGACACGATTATTTGGCTTGAACATCAAAAATCGGTGTGCAAATTGCGCGCCTGCAGAGTGTCCAAAAATGGTATATGAAGTTGATGAATTTTTGAGTTGCTTTTTGAAAAAATCAAAGATAGGTTCAACAATTGAAAGTGACCAATTTGATTCGGGATTCAAGGAGTTTTCTGTTGGATTATCTCCGTCAACATATACATTTCCAAGCGCATAACCATCTCCGGTTGGGAAATTTTGATCAGAAAATTCAGGTGCAATTATAATAAAATTTAGTGCATTTGATTTGTTGATAAGCGCATTTCTATAGGCATCTGCATTTCTATTTACACCATGAAAAACCATTAAAATTGGCGTTGAAGAAGTCGCATTTTGAGGAATATAATAAAATATTCTGAGTGTTTTTGAATAGTTTGCCACTGAATAATTATATAAAACAAATCCTGATCCAGTTGTAGCGCTATTTAATTCATTTTGATTGGTTGATTCATCAGTATTACAACCAAAAAAAAGCATTGAAATCAAAAAAATTAACAATACGCACTTAAAAAAGGATTGAAACATTAGTCAAAAATATAATTCAAATTAAAAATTAAAAACGGTACATTTATGGTACCAATTTATAAAAAATATGAATACCAATCATAAATTTGCTTTAGATAGAATTCGGAAAGAATATGAAAAGTCGAATTTTGAAAAAATAAAATACATAAAATTACACAAAGCAATCAAGCAATGTATTTTAAATATTGAGTTGCCAAATGGTTGGTTATTGCCTTCAACAAGAATTTTAGCAGATGAATTAAAAATTTCAAGAACTTCCGTTTTGAAAGCCTATGAACTGTTGTCACTTGAAAAACTGATATCGTCAAAAACTGGCTCTGGAAATAAAATTAAATACCAACCTGAAGAAAAGAAAATCCCAAAAAAGGAAGAAAAAAATATCACAACAACTTTTAATTATCCAGAAATTTCAGAAAAAGGAATTTCATATTTAAAAAACACATCACTCATTAACAGATTGGATGATGATTTGATTGGATTTAAACCAGGTTTGCCTCCTTTGGATGTTTTTCCTATCAATCAATGGAAAAGATTATTGAACTCTTATTGGCGTCATATAAAATCATCAGGACTTTCCTATTCAAAATCAACAGGACAAGCTGAACTCAAAAAAAGCATTTGTAATTATCTAAATGTCAGTAGAAATATAAAATGCACACCAAATCAAATTGTAATCACCTCAGGTTCATTACAATCATTGTATTTGATTGCCAACACCATCATTAATAAAGAAGACACAGTTGTGATTGAAAACCCTGTTTTTCCAAATGTGCATTCCGTTTTTAGAAGTTCGCAAGCAACTTTGATTTCGGCAAATATAGATTCAGAAGGAATTAATTTGGATGAAATACATTCACAAGAACTAAAAAATCTAAAATTAATTCATGTAACACCCACAAATCAATATCCTTTGGGTATAAAAATGAGTTTAGAACGCAAAAAAGGGTTGCTTGATTGGGCGTCAAAAAATAGTTGCTTGATTATTGAAAATGATTATGAAAACGAAATTGCCAATTATTTAGAGCAAATTCCCTCGATTTATAGTTTAGATAATGAAGATAGAACGATTTATATAGGAACATTTAACAGGTTGTTGCATCCTTCCATTCGTTTGGGATATATGATTGTTCCAAAATATTTGATGCCTGCCATTGAGGCTTTGCATGAACATTCGCATCGTTTTGTGTCACCTTCCATTCAAATGGTGATGAACCAATTTATAGAAAAAAACTATTTATATCAGCATCTCAAAAACTGCATTGAAGTTGCCAAAGAACGACATGATGTTTTTAAAACAGCTTTTGGAACCCATGTAAAAACCATGACTATTCAAGAAAAACCATTTTCTAGTTTTCATTTGTTAGCATTTTTTAATTCAGAAAAAACAATCAAAGAAGAAGCTGAAATTATCCAATTGTTGAACCAGCATCAAATAACGGCTTATGCTTTGAGCAAATGTTATGTGCAATCTCCACAAAAAACAGGATTGATTTTTGGGTATTCAGCGATAAGAACTTCATTGATTAAAAGAAAATTGGAAACAATGGGACATTTATTTAAAGGATTATAATAATTGGTATTACTTTTATTTACCTTTTGGTATCTAGTGAATCTGCGCATTAAATTTAATTTTATGTTAATTTAAAAGTCACATTCGTTTTATTTTATTTTTTACTTTTACACTTTAACTTTAAAACAATTTAATTATGAAACAATTTTACACATTAGTATTTTTTTTAACAACATCAATTATGTTGTGTCAATCTAACTATTTAGTTGACAATTTTGATTACACAGCTGGTCAAGCATTAACTGAAAATGGTTGGAATGCGCATAGTGGAGGAACAACAAACCCTGTGACTGTAAGTAGTGAAGGCTTAAGTTGGACAGGTTATATTGGAAGCGCAGTTGGAAATGCTGCATTAGTAACCAAAAATGGGCAAGATGTAAATAAGCGTTTTGGAGCAGACATATCTTCAGGAACTGTTTATGCATCTTTTTTAATGAACGTAAATGCCAAAACTTCATTGGCATATTTTTTCCATTTTGGTTATTACTTAAATCAATCAGAACCAGTTCTCATTGCTTTAAATTCTGCATTCAGAGCAAGAACATATGTGAATCTAGGAACAGATCCTGACACTCAATTTAAATTAGGTCTAACTTTTAATTCAAACAGTTTGGATGATGGTGGAGAAACTGCTGACTTAAATATTGGTGAAACATATTTAGTAGTTGTAAAATATAAATTTATTGATGGAGTAGATAATGACGAAGTAAGTTTGTTTGTATTTCCTCAAGGTGCTACAATTACCACTGAACCTGCAACTGCAGATTTAGGTCCATTTACAGGAAGTGCAGAAGATGCTCCAGTTTTACAAAATATCGCTTTAAGACAATATAATGCCTCTCAAAATGTTACCGTAGATGGTATCTATGTTAGAACTGAATGGAATCTTGTTGATGCAGGAACAGCCTTAAGCACAGACGATTTTGCATTGTCTCAAATCAGTTTATATCCAAATCCTGTAAACAATGGTACTTTAAATATTGTTACTCCAACAAACGAACTAAAAGAAATTTCTGTGTTTGATGTGAGTGGAAGAATGGTTTTAAAAACCAAAACAGAAAATAATAGCATTGATGTAAGTCAATTAAAAACTGGTTTATACTTACTCAATATAAGCATTAATGGAAGTAAAAAAACTTCTAAAATCATCATTAATTAGTTTCATAAACTATAAATTTTTCAACAATGAATATCAATAGTTTCTCATTAAAATCGTTTTTCTGTCTACTTTCTCTATCAATCATTTTTAGTTCTTGCGAAAGTGAAGATATTAATCCAACACTTAGTTTGAATTTAAGTTCGACAGATTTGAGCGAGATTGGAAATCCTGTTACAATTACAGCTTCGTTAAACAGTGCAGCTTCTGAAAATATTACTATTCCATTGATGTTTTCTGGTTCATCCACAAAAGATGCTGATTACACAATTAGTGTTTCAGAAATAGCAATAAACAAAGGGCAAACTACTGGAACTGTAACCATCACTGGAATTGCAGACGGAATTGTAGAAGGAAATGAAACTATTGATATTAGTATTGGTAATTCAAATGATGTTTTAATCTTGGGCAGTCAAAATATTTCAATAAATTTATTAGATGCTGATTTTGATGCTGATGGAGATGGTGTTACTGATGCCAATGACGAATGTCCCAATACAGTTGGAGACGCAGCAAATAATGGATGTCCTTTTGTAGGATTTATCATCAATGAAGTGTTGTTTGATCCTGCAAGTGATATTTCTGGAGACGCAAATGGTGATGGAACAAGAGATGCTAATGCTGATGAATTTATTGAATTTTATAATTCCTCTGCATCTTCCATAGATTTAAGTGGCTACACTATTTCTGATGCTTCGCAAGTAAGACATACTTTTCCAAATGGCACAATTGTACCATCAAAAGGTGTAATTGTCGTTTTTGGAGGAGGAACTCCAACAGGTACTTTTGGTGGAGCCATTGTTCAAACAGCTTCAACAGGATCTATAAATATTACAAATTCAGGTGATATGATAACTGTAAAAAATGCAAGTGGAACTATTATACTTTCTTTTGATAACACCCCACTACCTAACGAACCTGATGAAGCTTACACAAGATTCCCTGATATTTATGGAGAATTCGAAAGATATTCAAATATTCCAGAAGCAAATGGTGTAATTTATACTCCAGGAACAAAAGTAAATGGAACTTCATTTTAAGTAAAAAATGGCAATTTTAGGACCTGTTTTATCACTTGTATTTATAATTATAGTAGCTCGTTTGCTATTAAAAAAATACCATCCACATGCGGTTTTATTAATTGCAGGTCTTACAATGCTATTGATTTCGTTGTTTTTAAAAAACGATTTACCACCTTTAAAAAATCCTACAGGTTTTTCGGGATTTGATTTGTTTGCTTTTATCAAAGAATCTTT
>DDMS01000017.1:54206-54775 GCA_002340765.1 Flavobacteriaceae bacterium UBA2540
TCACTTTTTCCAATTCTGGTCAATTTAGGCGTTAGTAAAATCTCTGCAGCTTCCGTAATTACTGGAACAACTGCTTTTGGAATTGGACCTGCATCTGCAATTACAGCAAGCGCAAGTAGTATTATTGGAACTGAATCTGTAACCTATTTTGTCAATCATCAACTATTTTTGGTGATTCCTTTGAGTATTTCAATGATGATTACTTATTATTTTGTAAACCGTCATTTTGATAAAAAAAATGGATTTGAAAAATCAGAAATATCTAATACAATTCAAAAAGTTGATGTACCATTAATTTATGCCATCATTCCAATTTTACCCATCATCTTATTAATTTTATTTTCAGAACTTCTCCATATTTTTCCAATTCCTATCAAACTTGATACTACAACTGCAATGATTATTAGTTTATTTATTGCGCTAATTTTCGAAATGATTAGAACAAAAAATATCAAAGGAGTTTTTGATTCAATGAAAGTTTTTTGGAATGGCATGGGGAATATTTTCAAAACTGTAGTTACGCTCATCATTGCTGCTGACATTTTTGCACAAGGATTGATTAGTTTGGG
>DDMS01000058.1:0-159 GCA_002340765.1 Flavobacteriaceae bacterium UBA2540
GCAAACCGTTATAGGCAAGTTTAAAACAAGACAGAATATGATATCAAATAGTTTATTATTGGCTATTGGCAATACACCTCTTCTAAAACTCACAAAAATTGTATCTCCATCCTCTGCTGATGTGTGGATCAAGTACGAGGGCAATAATCCAACTGGTTC
>DDMS01000058.1:294-11191 GCA_002340765.1 Flavobacteriaceae bacterium UBA2540
CCTTTGCAGCAAACAAACTCCAAGCAATTCGCGCATATGGAGCTGAATTGGTATTAGTAGAAAGTTCTGATGGAAAGTTAAATCCAGAGCTGTTTAAAAACTTAAAAGAAAAAGTGCAAGAAATAGCTGCACAAGATGGAAACTACTACTTTGATCAATTTGGCTCCCAAGATGCTAGGTCAAGCTATGCGGCGATTGGTGTGGAGATTGTTGAGCAAATACAGGGCAAAGTTGATGCATACTGCGCCGCGGTAGGAACTGGCGGCAGCCTTATGGGTGTGATTGATGGTTTTGAATCTAAAGGAATGACCCCTGATTTCTATGCATTGGAACCTACGCAATCACCGATGCTTAGCACGAGAAAAGGCGGCAGCCACGCAGTAGATGGCATTGCCTTAGGTTTCGTTCCCCCTTTCTTGGAGATGGAGCGGATTAAAGAAGTTCGCACAATTGATCAAGAAGAGGGTTTTCAGATGTGTCGTAGGCTTGCACAAGAAGAAGGGATTTTAGCTGGTGGTTCAACGGGACTAAATGTTGTTGCAGCACTGGCCCTTGCAAAAGAGTTAGGTCCTGGCAAGCGCGTGGTCACTATTGGCTGTGACAATGGAATCAAATACTTAGGTGGGCATATTTTTAAATGACAGAATTTAAATGATGTGAAATTATCAAAAACCACCCTATAACAGCACCTACCCAAAAGGCGGGTTTTCGTGTTCCAAAGACAGTTTTGTGGTTAATCATCCGCCGCGGCGGATTTCAAATCAAGTTTTGTGGTAAAAGTCCCGCCCTTCGGGTAGCTGCAAAACGTTATAGGGCAAGTTTATCAGAGAGAATATTTGTATTTTAATTATAAATTATTTCATTCATCAAATAATAAGTGGAGACCAGAACCCACTTTAAAAAACGGGGCACATCCGAAAAGCCATATAAGCAGGAAAGAAGTTAAAATCTAAACAAATGAAAAAGCTATTTATCCTATTCTGTTTCTCTCAGATCTGTATAATTGGGTGTAAGTCAAATAAAATAAATGACATTGAAGTAACCACACTGGTCAAAACAACTGAGAGTTGGAATGGTAAACAACTTCCAAAATATCCTGACGGTAATCCTGAAATAACCATTTTAAAAATAATTATTCCTCCAAAAACAAAATTGCCTTTGCATAAACATCCGAATATTAATGCTGGAATTTTACTAAAAGGCGAATTAACCGTAATTAGTGAGGCAAATGATACACTTTATCTAAAAGCTGGCGAACCAATCGTAGAATTAGTAAACACCTGGCATTTTGGACGAAATGACGGAACTGGACCAGTGGAAATAATTGTTTTCTATGCGGGAATTCAAGGAACTCCAATCACTATATTGGAATAAAAAAACTAGCTAAAACACTGCTTATAATTTATTGCTAGTTCTATAGACTACAATTTTTACAACATTGAGATTTTTTTATTATTCCTACATTGTTCCCGCTTTTATAATTTTATTAAAAGATTATTTTTATCCTTAGAAAGATAAATTTACTTTTATGTCTTTAAATTGCAACAAAACTATCCAAATTGAAAAAAATTATAATTTCAGTTACGAACGATTTAATCACGGATCAACGTCTTGAAAAAGTGTGCAATACCTTATTTCAAAATGGATTTACTATTTTATTGATTGGCAGAAAATTGAAAAATAGTGAACCAATCAAGAGAAACTACCAAACAAAAAGATTTAAACTACTTTTTAATAATGGCTTTCTTTTTTATGCTGAATATAATTTTAGGTTATTTTTTTATCTGCTTTTCATAAAAAAAGATATTTTGTTAGCCAATGATTTGGATACGCTTATGGCAAATTACTTAATAAGTAAATTGCAAAGAAAAAAAATCGTACTTGATTGCCACGAACTTTTTCCAGAAATTCCTGAGTTGGTTCATCGTAAAAGAGTTAAAAATTTTTGGCTTTTTCTTGAAAAAATGTTAGTGCCAAAAATCGAAAAAAAATATACTGTTTGCGATAGTATTGCCAATTATTATCTAGAAAAATATCAAACATATTTTGAAGTTTTCAAAAATTTGCCTTACAAAAAAGAGATAGAAAAAGGCTCTTTTCCTTTTGACACAAAAGACAAAAAAATCATTCTTTATCAAGGAGCAATCAATATTGGACGTGGATTAGAAATGCTTATTGAAACCATGAAATATCTTGATAATCATTTATTTATCATAATTGGCTATGGAGATATTTTTCTTAAATTAAAAGAAAAAGTTAGTACTGAAAAACTTGAAGATAGAGTTTTTTTTCTTGGAAAAATGGCGCCTGAATCACTTCATAAAATCACACCTTTAGCAGATTTAGGAATCAGTTTAGAAGAAGATTTAGGACTGAATTATAGATTTGCATTGCCCAATAAAATTTTTGATTACATTCAAGCAGAAATTCCAATTTTAATATCGGATTTACCTGAAATGAAAAAGGTTGTTTTGGAATATAAAGTTGGCGAAATTGTAACAAATAGAAATCCTAAAGAAATTGGAATTCAAATTGAAATGCTATTAGAAAAAGATTTTTCTAATCAATTAAAAATAGCTAAAAAGGAACTTGTTTGGGAAAATCAAGAAGAAAATATTTTAAACTTTTTCAATAAAATTGATTAACTTTTTTTGTATTGATGTGGATTTTCTCTAATTCCTTTTTTGAATAATTTTCTTAAACTTTTACGTAAATTATTATCAATTTGAAGTAAAAAATCTATTAATCTTTCTTTTGGCCTCCCTCTAAAAGTAGTCACGTGAAATTGATCTGAATTTAAAACCGGAAAATCAGAAAAATAATAATTTGAAACACAACATCTTACTTCATTTTTCAAAACTTTACTTACAGAGTGCCATGATTTTTGATGAGTTGTCATAACAACCAATCTATTAAATTTACTAACAATTATCAATGGTTTATCAGAGAGGCCTTTTGGCCAAAGTTCAAGATTTCCACCATTATCAAGATTCCAATTAGGAGTAACATAATACAATAAATTTAGAACTCTCCAATTATTTAAATTCTTATCATGTGAATTGTCTAAATGTGGGTTTAAAAAATTATCCTTTTCCATCAATGACAATCCACCAGCATATAAAGATTCATCAGCATAAACAGATTTTAAACCACAAATTTCAGCGATAAGCTCAATAATTTTTTCGTCCTGAAATGCATAAATAACCTCTTCTAAAAGGTTATCATATTTATTCATTTGATAAGCCGTATATTTAAATTCTCTGAGATTTTTTTTCTTAACTGCTTCAGTAATTTTTGGAAATTTCTCAAAAATTCTATTAGCTAATTCCAATGGAAAAACTTCATCAATATAAAAATAACCTATTTTATCTTTAGATAAATTATATTGATTTTGAATGTTTTTCGTATTATCAATGATGCTTTTATAAAGTAAATCTCTTATTTCTTTTCTATCCATTTTATTGTTTTTAAATAGCTTAAATAACTTAATTTCATACAATTTAAATAAAAAACTGATGATTTTTTGATACTTAATTCCTCAAAGAAAATGTGAAATTTTCCAATAATAAAAGTCATTTTTATTTTATCAATAATATCAATAACTTTTAAGAGTAGAATATTGTTTTTGTGTATTAAATTATTTTTTTCAATGAATATTAGATTTTCCATTGCTTTTTTTGTTTTTGATACAAAAACATCATTCGTATCCAATCCTAAATGAAAAACCTCATTTTCTATATGCATAATTTCAACACCTTTTTTTTTCAAATTAAATGAAAACAAAAAATCTTCTCTCCCGTATTGTAATAATTTCTCGTCAAATTTTAACAATTCGAAAATATCTTTTCTTATAAAAAAATTTGAAGTAAAAAAGTACTTTTCAGCATTCAAATTTCTTTTCTGAACAGAAACTTCTTCATAAATTTTTCCAAATTTATAGCGTAGCAATCTTTTATTATGTTCCGAATTTTTATAAGTAATTCCTCCACAAAAAATAACATTATCTTGTTGCGCGCACAATAAATAATTATAAATAAAATTCTTTCTTGCTGGAAAAACGTCCGAGTCTAAAAAAAGTAACCAATCAAATGTAGCTTTTTGGGCTAATAAATTTCTGATTGCACTTCTTCCAATATTTTTTTTTAAACTATCGAAACTTGAGAAAGAAAGTGAGTTAATTTGATTATTATTTTTATTTATTTCAGATTGAGATCCATCATCTAAACATATAATTTCAAAAGATATTCTTGCTTCAACCAACTGTTTATGAATTTCTTCTACTAATGAAAAGGCATTATAATTATATGTTGGTATGAGAACTGAAATCATAAGATTACTGCTTGTTGCACCACCTCAAAAACCTCTCCTGCTTCAACTTTTAATGTTCTGTGTTTAAATTTTACAATCAATTGATAATCATGGGTTGCCATTAAAATGGTTTTGCCTGATTGATGAATTTTATTTAATAATTCCATTACTTCAAGAGAAGTTTTTGGGTCTAAATTTCCTGTTGGCTCATCTGCTAAAATCAATTCAGGATCGTTTAATAATGCTCTTGCAATCGCAACTCGTTGTTGTTCTCCTCCAGAAAGTTCGTGCACTTTTTTAGTGATGAGCGATTTCATACCCACTTTTTCTAAAACTTCTTCGATTTTTTGGTTGATTCCCTCTTTATTTTTCCAACCTGTAGCTTTTAAAACAAACTCTAAATTTGCAAAAACTGTTCTATCAGTCAATAATTTAAAATCTTGAAAAACGATACCAATTTTTCTTCTTAAAAAAGGAATTTCTCTTTCTTTTAAGTTTACCAAATCAAAGCCAACAACAGATCCTGTTCCTTTTTGTAAAGTCAAATCACCATACAAAGTCTTCATCAAACTACTTTTTCCACTTCCGGTTTTTCCTATGATATAGTAAAAATCACCTTTGTTGATTGACAAATTTAGGCTCGATAAAACAAGGGTTTCACCCTGAAAGATTTCAGCATTTTCTAAATGTAAAACTGGATTTTCCATAAAAAATAGTTATTTGTACAAACTTATAAGTTTTATTGATTTTACGCTAAAAAATCATAACAATTCTTACATTTGAAGTATTTAAATTTAAAAAAAATATTTAACCCCAACAAACTCAAATTTTATTCGTTATAAATACAACTAAAATTAATTGTATGAAATGTTACTTTGCAAAAAAACACTTATTCACCTTCGTATTTCTTTTAGTAACTGCGCTGCAATTTTCACAGCAATCAATCATTGATACCAGTATTTTAACAGATTTCAACAACGCAATTCAATTATACAATAATAAAGCGTATGCAGCTGCTCAGAAATCGTTACTAAAAGTTATTAAAAATAGCGAAAAAAGTTCAAATTTAAATGCAGATGCTGCATATTTTAAGGCGATGTGTGCTTTGAAATTACAAGAAACTGATGCAGACAAAAAAGTATTAGATTTTGTTGAAAAATATCCAAATAGCACTAAAAAAAATCAAGCTTTTTTTAATGTGGCAAATTATTATTTTGCCAACCAAAAACCTGCATATGCTTTAAAATGGTATCAAAAAGTAAATAAAGAAGTCATTTCAGGAGAAAATCGGAAAGAACTCAATTTTAAATCGGGATATAGTTTGCTGGTTTCTGGGGACTTATCATCAGCCAAAAATCTTTTTTTACCGCTGATCAATGACGGAAAATATGGCAATGACGCAAGATATTATTATGGGTTTATCGCTTATAAATTGGAAGACTATGGTTTGGCAGAATCTACATTAAAAGAAATTGCAGACAATGATTCCTACAAAGCTGAAATATCTTATTATTTGTTAGATATCAGTTTCAAATCAGGAAAATTTGAAAGATGTATTAAAATTGGTGAAGAATTATTGAAAGATAAAAAGAGAAAAGACAGTTCAGAAATCTCTAAAATTGTTGGTGAAAGTTATTTCAATCTTGAAAATTATTTAGCAGCAATTCCTTTTTTGAAAGCATATAAAGGAAAAAATGGCAAATTGAATAACACAGATTATTATCAATTAGGTTTCGCTTTTTTCAAGCAAAATGATTTTCAAAATGCCATTGCTCATTTCAACAAAATTATTGACCAAAAAAATGCAGTTTCACAAAATGCCTATTATCATTTGGCTGAATGTTACTTAAAAATAGTTAAAAAAAATGAAGCATTAAACGCTTTTAAAACTGCAAGTGAAATGGATTTTAGTGTAAAAATCAAAGAAGATGCCGCTTTGAATTATGCCAAATTAAGTTACGAAGAAGGAAATCCGTTTGAAAATGTAGCTGATGTACTTCAAAATTACCTGAAAAATTACCCAACTTCTACTTCTTATAAGGAAATAAATCAATTAGTTGTTTATTCATATATTCATCAACAAGACTATAAAGGTGCTTTGAATTATCTGAAAAAGAAAAAATCAGAAGACAATGCAGCACTCACTTTAGAGGTTTCGTTATACAGAGGAATTCAGCTTCTTAATGACCAAAAATTCACAGAAGCTTTACCCTATTTTACCATTAGTAAAAAATCTTTGGTACCTGAAATTTATCAAAAAGGATATTATTGGGAGGCAGAAACGCTTTACAGATTAGGAAATTATGAGGAAGCTTTGACGAAGTTTATTTCCGCATCAACCCTCGAAAAATCAAGCAAAACTGAAGAACTTCAATTAATTGATTACAACTTAGGATATTGTTATTTCAAGCTAAATAAATACTCAGAAGGAATTCGCTCTTTTAAAACTTTACTTCAAAAAAATGGTTTAGAAAACGATTTAAAAAATGACGCAACTTTGAGATTAGCAGATAGTTATTATTCAATTAGTAATTTTAGTGATGCTATGAGATTGTATCAAATTGTAGTTAATGAGTTGGGTTCAGGAGCAGATTATGCACAATATCAGATTGGGATGAGTCATGGGTTTAGAGGTGAAAATGTCCAAAAAATTAACACATTGAAAAAAGTGGTCAATAATTTTGACAATTCTGATTTAAAAGATGATGCTTTGTTTCAATTGGCAATCACATTTACAGCGTTAAAAAAATCAAAAGAAGCTCATGAGGCATATGATCGTTTGCAAAAAAGCTACCCAAAAAGTGTATTTATTCCTAAAGCTTTGGTAAGACAAGGTTTGTTATATTACAATGAAAATGAAAATGCAAAAGCACTTGAAAAATTCAAATTAACTGCTAGTAAATTTCCAAATTCATCAGATGCTTTGGAAGCTGTAAACAATGTAAAAAATATTTATATTGATGAAGACAAGTTAGACGAATATGTTGCTTGGACTAAAACATTGCCTTTCGTGAATATGAGTGAATCTGAACTTGAAAAATCTTCATTTACGATTGTTGAACGAAAATATTTTGACGACAATAACAATCAAAATACCATTTTAAGTCTCACTAAATACTTAAAAAAATTTCCTGAAGGAGTAAATGCTCTAAAAGCAAATTATTATTTGGCAACAACCTATTTTAATGAAAAAGAATTTGACAATGCAATTCCATATTTTGAAAAAGTTTTAAAAGCTGGACAATCAAATTACGGTGAAGATTCATTGGCTAAATTAGCTGAAATTCAGTTGTCAAAACAAAATTATGATGCTGCAATTCCGCTCTTAGAGCGTTTAGAGCAAGAAGCTTATGAAGTTGAAAATAGTGCTTTTGCGCAAAGTAATTTAATGAAATCATATTACAACAAAAATGCACACGAAAAAGCGTTGGCTTTTGCAAAAAAAGTGTTGTCAAAAATAGGAATCGACGCTTCTTTAGAGTTTGATGCAAAAATAATTATTGCAAGATCTTCTTTTAAAATTAGCGATTTTGAAACCTCAAAAGAATATTACCAAACTATTGATAAGAAAGCAGTTGGAGAATTAAAAGCCGAAATTTTATACTATGAATCGTATTTTCAAAATCAAGAAAAAGCGTATGAAAAATCAAACGAAATAGTTAAAAAATTGATTACAGAGTATGCTTCTTACAAATATTGGGGCGTTAGAAGTTATGTAATTATGGGTAAAAATTATTATGGTTTAAACGATGCTTATCAAGCAACTTTTATTCTTGAAAATGTGATTAAAAACTTTAAGCAATATGAAGATGTTGTCAAAGAGGCACAAATTGAATTGACCAAAATCAAAGAAACTGAAGCCAAAACGAATAATTCAATCAATCCTCAAATAAAAAATTAATGAAAAAAGGTTTTCTAATCGTGCTAATTTTGTGTGCTTTCAACGTTTTTTCACAAAAGAAAAACAATGAAAAAGTAAAAGATACTTTAAAAACTGAAGTGGTTGAAGTAGTGACAACTTACAATCCAAAAATTGCGGATGCCAATAAATTAAAGAATAATCCAAGTGTAAAATTATTGGAAAAAACAAAAAAACAACCCTTAAAATATAACATATTTTCTGTGCCAGTTGCATCAACATTTGTCCCAAAAAGTGGCGTTGTAAAAGGCATTGATGTTGGGTTAAAAGAGAGAATATATGATAATTTTATAGCTGCGGGATTTGGAAATTATACTTCCCCTTATTTTGAAACATTTTTACACAAACACACTCGTTTTAAGAGTGAATTTGGACTTTCAGCAAGATACAATGCGTCTTTTGACAACATCGCAAATACCGTTTTAAATAGTCATTTTTCTAATTTTGGCGCAAGTGTTTTTTATAAACAAGATGAACGATATTTTGATTGGAAAGTAACATTAAATTCAGAGAGAAATCAATATAATTGGTATGGAATTACTCCAAATTCTTTGGCAATAAATAGTTTAAATTCGATTGAAGAAAATCAAACATATAATTATTTTAATGTTGATGGAGAGATTGATCTTTTAGACTCTTATATTGACAAAAGTAACTTTTCATTTTCTTACTTTTCTGATGTTTTTAACAGTTCAGAATTCTTGGTAAGTTTGAATACAGATTTGGATATTCCTATTAGTTTTATCAAAAAAAGTTTAAAGATAAATACAAAAATTGAATATTTGAATGGTGAGTTTTTAAATAATTATTCTAATACTAACAAGTTGAATTACAGTATTTTTACCGCAAAAATTAATCCTGAATACAACAATACTTTTAACGGATTTTCTGTAAAATTAGGTACAAAAGTATTTTCATCATTGGATGGAAAAAATAGGATAAATAATTTTTTAGTGTATCCGGATATAAAAATTCAAAAAGAAATTCTTAAAGAAAATTTACAAGTTTATGGCGGAGTTTCTGGAGATTTAAAAACCAACAACTACAGAGATTTTTCTGAAGATAATCCATTTGTCTCTCCAACTATATTCATAACTCAAACTGCTGAAAAAATGAATGCTTTTTTAGGGTTTTCTGGTGTTTTGAATAAAAGTGTAAGTTTTAATGTTTCTGCTAGCTTTAAAAACGAACAAGACAAGCCTTTATTTTTGAAAAACAATTCAAAATCTGATGGAATTTCAACTTCAGCAAATGGGATAAATTTTCGTGGGTATGAATATGGAAATTCTTTCGGAATTGTGTATGATGACGTTAAAACTAGCTCCTTTTTTGCAGAAATGAGTTACGAATTTTCAAAACAAATCACTTTTGAAACCAATTTTCAAATTGATAGTTTCAATACAACCACTGAAGTTGAAGCGTGGAATTTACCGATATTTCAAGGAAATTTAATCGCAAAATATAAGAATGAAAAATGGTATGCAACTTCAACAATCTTATTTATTGGTAATAGAAAAGATGCTTTATATGCTTCAAATTACCCTTCAAACGACAAAACTTCACTAACAATTCCTTCCTTTTTTGACTTAAATCTAAATGGAGGTTATTTTTTTAATGACAAATTTTCGGCATTTTTAAAAATCAATAATCTGTTAAACAATAATTACCAACGCTTTGCGAATTTTGAAGTGCAAGGTTTTCAAATTTTAGGAGGCGTTACCTGTAAATTCGATTTTTAAAATTATTGATATTTCACTTTATATAAATTTTTGTAGATTTATCAAATCAAACAATAACTGACTAATTGAGAAAAATATCACTTATAATTTTCAATGTATTTCTAATATTTTCTTGCGTCCAAAAACAAGAAAAAGGAATCATTTCTGATAAATTATCTGCTGAAGAAAAACAAGATTCTGCTAATATAAAAAAGCTATTTGACAGTGCTTTAACAGAAGGAAAATCCTATGAATGGTTGCGAGATTTAACACAGAATATTGGTGGCAGATTATCAGGCTCCTTAGAAGCTCAAAAAGCAGTTGAATGGGGAGAAAAATTGATGAAAGAAGTAGGTTTAGATTCAGTTTGGTTGCAACCAGTTATGGTGCCACATTGGGTTCGTGGTGAAAAAGAAATTGCCAATTATAAAGTCAATGGAATCGAAAAAAATGTGCCAATTTGCGCTTTAGGATTCTCAATAGCAACAACTTCAGAAGGAATTTTAGCAGAAGTAATTGAATTAAAGAGCTTGGAAGAAGCCAAAGCTCTTGGTTCAAAAATGAAAGGCAAAATTGTTTTTTTCAATAGACCTTTTGACAACACTTTGATTCAGACTTTTAAAGCTTATGGAGGTTGTGTTGATCAGCGTGTAAATGGCGCTGCAATTTGTGGACAATTTGGTGCAAAAGGCGTTATTGTGCGTTCAATGACCAATTCAATTGATGATTTTCCACACACAGGAACGATGCTTTATGGTAATTTACCTGCAGAAAAATACATTCCAACAGCAGCAATAAGTAGCAAAGCTGCCGAAATTTTAAGTACTGATTTGAAAGAAAATCCGAACTTACAATTCTATTTCAAACAAAGTTGTGAAAATTTACCAGATGCACCATCATTCAATGTCATTGGAGAAATAAAAGGAAGTAAAACTCCTGAAAATATTTTTGT
>DDMS01000058.1:11329-21571 GCA_002340765.1 Flavobacteriaceae bacterium UBA2540
TATTCAAAAAAAATAATATCAGACCCAAAAATACACTCAGAGTTGTCTTTTTTATGAATGAAGAAAATGGCACAAGAGGTGCAAAAAAATATGCTGAATTGGCAATATTGAACAAAGAAAATCACATTGCGGGTTTAGAATCAGATTCAGGTGGTCACACACCAAGAGGATTTTCAATTGATGCAAATGACGCAAATACTACACTATTACAAAGTTGGAGAAAATTGCTTTCTCCTTATGGTTTGCAAGATATTGACAAAGGTGGTTCTGGCGCAGATATTAGTCCATTAAAAGGAGAAAGTGTCACTTTGGTTGGTTATAAACCTGATTCTCAGCGATATTTTGATTATCATCACACAAGTAGAGATACTTTTGACAAAGTACACAAGCGCGAATTAGAATTAGGAAGTGCTTCCATGGCTGGAATTATATATTTAATGGATAAATATTTATACACTGACACGCCTGTAAAACCATAAATTATGGAAATTACAGTGTCCATTTTAAAAATCATTTATGCCGGATTTTTCTGTTTTGCAGGAATTATGCACATCATTAAACCTGATTTTTTCAAACATTTTATTCCCGATTTTTTACCTAAAAAATTAGTGAATTATGTAGTTGGAATTTTAGAATTTGTTCTTGGACTTGGATTGTTTTTTTCCGAAACCAATAAAATTGCTTCCTTAGGAATTTTCATACTTTTGATACTTTTAATACCCATTCATATTTGGGATGTCACCAAAAAAAGACCTGCTATTGGCTCAAAAAAAATAGCAATCATAAGAATTCCGTTACAATTTTTGCTGATGTACGGAATTTATATAGTGTTTTTAAACGCATAATCTCATGAAAAAAATCATTTTTATATTTTTTATTTCTCTCATTTTTACTGCTTGTCAGAAAAAAAAAGTGGATACAATTGTCATCAATTCAACCACTTATACAGTCAATGATTCTTTTGAAATTGTAGAATCATTTGCCATAAAAGATGGAAAATTTATAGCTGTTGGTTCAAATGCTGAAATTCAAGATAAGTATCAATCAGAAAATTTGATTGATGCCAAAAATCAAACCATTGTTCCAGGTTTGATTGATGCACATTGCCATTTTTACAGAATGGGTTTAGATCAGCAAAAAGTGAGTTTAGAAGGCACCAAAAGTTATGATGAAGTCTTAGAAAAATTAATTGCTTTTCAGAAAGAAAAAAACGTCAATTTTATTACTGGTCGTGGTTGGGATCAAAATGATTGGGAAATCAAAGAATTTCCAACGAAAGAAAAATTAGACGCATTATTCCCAACAATTCCAGTTGCTATTAGCAGAGTTGATGGTCATGCACTTTTGGTAAATCAAGCTGCTATAAATTTGGCAGGAATTGATAAAAATACCAAAGTTTCTGGAGGAGAAATCATTTTAAAAGATGGAAAAATGACAGGTGTTTTGATTGATGCTGCAATGAATTTTATCAAAATTCCTAAACCATCAAAACAAGAAGCCATTCAAGCTTTAATAGATGCACAAAAAATCTGTTTTTATTACGGATTAACCACTGTTGATGATGCTGGAATTGACCAAAACACGATAGAATTGATAGACAGTTTACATCAAACAAATGATTTAAAAATGAGAATTTATGCGATGGTTTCTGGCGATAATCAAGCACAAATTGATACTTATATCAAAAAAGGAATCATCAAAACTGATAAACTAAATGTTCGTTCTTTCAAGGTTTATGGTGATGGGGCTTTGGGTTCAAGAGGTGCTGCAATGCGCAAATCTTATTCTGATAGAGAAAATCATTTTGGAACATTGATTTATTCACCTGAGAGATATCAAGAAATCGCCAAACAAATTGCGGCTTCAGAATATCAAATGAATACTCATGCTATTGGAGATTCTGCAAATACTTGGCTGATGAAAATTTACACTGATGTACTAAAAAATAAAAAAAATAAACGTTGGAGAATTGAGCATGCACAAATTATTTCGTCGGAAGATTTTAAAAATTTTGACAATATTTTTCCTTCAGTTCAGCCAACTCATGCAACTTCTGACATGTATTGGGCTGAAAATAGAATTGGAAAAGAACGAATGAAAGGAGCTTATGCTTTCAAAGATTTGCTGAAAAATTATGGCAAAATCGCTTTAGGGACAGATTTTCCAGTGGAAAAAGTAAATCCTTTTTTGACATTTTATGCAGCTACCATTAGAAAAGATATCGCAAATTATCCTGAAAATGGATTTCAAAGAGAAAATGCTTTGACAAGAGAAGAAACCTTAAAAGGAATGACCATTTGGGCAGCTTTTTCCAACTTTGAAGAACTTGAAAAAGGGAGTATTGAAGTTGGAAAATATGCTGATTTTGTAATTTTAAATCAAAACATTATGAAAGTTGAGGGGAAAGAAATTCCAAAAACCAAAGTGATTTCAACATTTTTAAATGGAGAGAAAGTATTTTAGGTGTTAAAAATGAATATAAACTAGATTTATAAATTCTTGAATTTATAAAAATTAACAAAATTTATATGTTAAAAAAAAACAATACAGTATTTTTACTATATAAGAGATGAATTCAATTTTCAAATTATAAATTTTCTAACATGAAAATCCTAAAAAAAATATTTTTTATTGCCTTAATTTTCATTTCAGCTATTCCTTTTTCGCAAGAAAAGGAAGAAACTATTAAACTAAATTTGACTGTCAAAGATTACAATAACAAAGCTGTTCCAGGAGCAATTATTTTGTTAGATAATGTGAAACAAGATAGAGTCGCGAATGCATCTGGTACCTTTAAGGCAAATATTAAAAAAGAACCTATCGAAATTACTGTTTATTCTCCAAAGGTTGGAGTTCAAACAGTAAAATATTTAGGAAATCCAAATATGATTATCAATATTAAAAGACCTACAAATGAGGATGTCTCAGATACATCAAGAGAAAAAATTGCTGATCCAATGCAATTTAGAGATATCTATGATTACTTAAGAGGCAAAGTTGCTGGAGTTGTCGTAACTGTAAGAAACTCAATTGTTATTAGAGGAGCTAGTGATTTTAGAGAATACAAAGCACCAATGTTTATTTTAAACGGTGTTCAAGTAGATCAAGAAACTTTTGGTCAAATTGTGCCAGTAACGATTGTATCAGTGAAGATATTAAAAGGACCTGAAACAGCGATTTACGGAATTAGAGGTGCAAATGGGGTTATTGAAGTAACTACAATAATCTAAAAAAAAAAATTTTTTATGAAAAAAATGAAATTTTCTTGATCGTTTTAATTATTTCTAATTGAACTGATAAATTCGCCAATTTTATAAATCCCTTTTTCTTCTATAAAATTGATAAACGCAGAACCAATAATGGCACCATTTGAATATTCACAAGCTTTTGAAAAAGTTTTGTGATCAGAAATACCAAAGCCAATTACCAAATTACTTTTTAAATTCATGGATTTGATTCGTTCGAAATAATCAATTTGCTGCTGAGAAATTTCTCCTTTTGCTCCTGTAATTGAACTTGAAGCGACCATGTAAATGAAACTTTTAGAATAGGAATCTATTTTTTTTATTCTTTCTTCTATTGTTTGTGGTGTAATTAAAAATACATTTTTAATGCCGTATTTTTCAAACAATTGCTGGTAATGATTTTCATATTCAACCATTGGTAAATCTGGTAAAATAACCGTATCAATTCCACAATCAACTACCTTTTGACAGAATTTATCTTCACCATATTTCAACATTTGATTTAGATACCCCATCAAAACCAAAGGAGTTTTGTTGGTGTTTTTGATGGTCATTAATTGGTCAAAAACTATATCTAAATTGATGCCATTTTGTAATGCTTTTTGACTACTATTTTGAATTGTTGGTCCATCTGCTAATGGATCAGAATATGGCAAACCAACTTCAATAAAGTCAACAGCAGCTTTTTCTAATTCCTGAATGACACTTGTTGTATCTTCCAAATTTGGAAAACCAGCAGTAAAATAAATAGATAAAACGTTACTATTCTTTATCTGAAAAATATTTTTAATTGAATTCATAGTTTATTTTTCTAAATGTTTCACGAAAATTTCCAAATCTTTATCTCCTCTTCCTGATAAATTAATTACGATTACTTGGTCTTTTCTTAGCGTCATTTTTGGCAAAACTGCCAAAGCATGAGCAGTTTCTAAAGCAGGAATTATTCCTTCAATTTTGGTCAATTCAAAAGCTGCATCTAAAGCTTCTTTGTCGGTTGCATTCATAAATTTTGCTCTGCCACTTTCAAACAAAAAGGCATGCAAAGGCCCTACTCCAGGATAATCCAATCCAGCAGAAATTGAATATGGTTCCACTATTTGTCCATATTCGTCTTGCATCAAAATAGTTTTACTTCCATGAATAATTCCCACTTGTCCCAATTGTGAAGTTGCTGCACTTTCTCCAGAATTCACACCCAAACCAGCAGCTTCAACCGCAATTAATTCAACCTCTTCATCATCCATATAATGATAAAAAGCGCCAGCAGCATTGCTTCCTCCTCCAACACAGGCAATTATTGTATCTGGATTTTCATTGCCAGTTTTCTCCTTTAATTGCCATTTCATTTCTTCGGAAATCACAGCTTGCAAACGAGCAACCATATCTGGATGTGGATGAGGCCCCACAACAGAACCTATCAAATAAAACGTTTCTGGATGTTGAATCCAATATCTAATTGCTTCATTTGTAGCATCTTTCAACGTTTTTGAACCACTTGTTGCAGGAACTACTTTTGCTCCCAACATTTTCATTCTTGCTACATTTGGAGCTTGACGAACTATGTCTTTTTCACCCATAAAAACAGTACATTCTAATCCCATCAAAGCGCAAACTGTGGCAGTGGCAACGCCATGTTGACCTGCTCCAGTTTCAGCAATAATCTTCGTTTTTCCAAGATTTTGAGCGATCAAAATTTGACCAACAGTATTGTTGATTTTGTGAGCTCCAGTATGATTCAAATCTTCTCTTTTCAGGTAAATTTGAGCACCATATTTTTCAGATAAACGTTTGGCAAAATATAATGGACTTGGACGCCCAACAAAATCTTTTAATAATGATTTGTATTCCTTTTGAAACTCATTAGATTCAATAATTTGAATATAATTATCCTCTAATTCTTTAACATTCGGATATAACAATTCTGGAATAAATGCGCCTCCAAATCGTCCAAAATATCCATTTTTATCTGGTTGAAATTTACTTTTCATGTTTTTGTTTTATGTTTTATAAACCTCAAATTTTAAATATTTGAGAGTTCGTTTTTAAACTTTTTTAATGCTTCTATATTCTTTTTTCCAGGTTCCATTTCGAATTTACTATTTACATCTAATCCATAAATTGGTAAACTGTGTTTTAGGATTTCTTGAACTTTTTCAACATCGTCTAAACCAATTCCACCACTTAAAAAAAAGGGTTTCGAAAATGGATAATTTTTCAAGATTTGCCAATTAAAATGAATCCCATTTCCACCTTTTTCATCACCTTTTGTATCGAACAAAAAATAATCAACATCATCTAAATAAGAATTTAAAATTTCAAAATCAAAATGGTCTTTGATCCCAAAAACTTTGATAATTTCAATGGCTGTTTTTTTTCCTAGTTTAAAATTTTCATTTTGATATAATTCTTGACTTAATTCAATTTGACTTTTTAATTCTTTTATATATTCAACAGATTCTTCTCCATGTAATTGGATGGCTTCCAATTGATATTCCTCCACCAAAGAAACTAAAATCTCTATGTATTCATTCACAAAAACACCTGTTTTTTTGATGTTTTTGGGGAGTTCAGGAATGATTCCCTCAAAATTTCTTTTGGATTTTCCATAGAAAATAAAGCCTAAATAATCAGGTTGCAATGCAGCAACTTGTTGGATATTTTCGGTGAATTTCATTCCGCAAACTTTTAGAAAAAGGCCCCTTTCCCCCTTTTGAGGAAAAACTGAAATCGGAATTTTATTTTCTTTTTTATTATTCAAAACTTATTCTTTTTTTTAAAATATTTTATCAAGTGTTGGAATTCCTTCCCTTTGGTGAGGGTTAGAATGGGCTTTTTATTGAATTTTATTGATAAATTCCAAACAAGCTTTTCCAGGATTTTCTTCTTTCATGAAATTTTCGCCAATCAAAAACCCTTGAAAACCATATTCTTTTAATCCTGAAATAATACTTGGCTCAGAGATGCCACTTTCTGAAACTTTGATAGAAGAATCAGGAATTTGACTCGCCAATTTGATAGAATGCTCTAAATCAACTTCAAAAGTATTCAAATTTCGATTGTTAATTCCGATGATTTTGTGGTCTAAATCACCTATTTTATCCAAATCTTCTTGTGTATGAACCTCATACAAAACTTCTAAACCAAGATCTATTGCTAATTTTCCAAAATTTTTCAATTCAAGAGGCGTCAAACAAGAAGCAATCAACAAAATAACATCTGCACCAATTGCTTTTGCCTCCACAATTTGAAACCCGTCCACCACAAAATCCTTTCTCAAAATTGGTTTTTCTTGGTTAATAACTCTTGCTTCCATCAAATCTAATATGGTTCCTCCAAAAAAAGAAATATCAGTCAAAATAGATTGTGCTGCAACATTTGCATCCAAATATCCTTGCGTTACTTCAGCAATACTCACCTTATGATTAATAATTCCTTTTGAAGGAGATTGACGTTTGAATTCGGCAATAATTCCTGTCGAATTAAAATCAAGTAATGATTTTTCTAGTGAAAAAACTTCCCTATTAAAATTCGGACTTTCCAATAACTTTTTCAAAGGAATTTCTGCTCTTATTTTGGCAGCTTCCTTTTTTTTAAATGCAATGATTTTATCAAGTATGGTCATATGAATATTTCCTAATTTGTAATTATCTCTAAACACTTTTTTGCTTTTAATTCCAAAAGCGAATTTTTTGCTTCTTCAAAAGCGGTTTCAAAAGTCTTTGTTTCATCCACAATTTGAAGTGCAAAAGCGGCATTTGTCAAGACAACATTATTTTGTGAATCTGTGCCATTTCCATCTAAAATAGTTTTGAAAATAGTGGCAGCTTCAGAAACAGAATTTCCTCCAAAAATAGCTGATTGTTGAATTCTTTTCATTCCTAAATCTTCAGGAGAAATCAATTTTTCGCCAGTTTTAGTAAAGATTTTGAAAGCACTTGTCAATGAAATTTCGTCATAACCATCTAATGCATGAATGATTCCATAATTGCTATTTTCTTCTTGTAAAATATAATGATACAAACGTGCCACTTCTAAATTATACGTTCCTAAAAAATGACTTTTTGGAGAACTTGGATTCACTAAAGGTCCTAAAATATTAAAAAATGTTTTTAACGCTAGGGCTTTTCTAGTGGGTCCAACAGCTTTCATTGCTGGATGAAATTTTGGCGCGTGTAAAAAACAAATATTCGCTTTTTCTAGTTGATGTTTCAAAATATGTTCATCATTCGTGAATTGATATCCAAAACTTTCCAACATATCAGAAGAACCAGATTGTGAAGAAAGAGAATAATTGCCATGTTTTGCAACTTTTTGCCCAGTTCCAGCAACCACAAATGACGTCAATGTAGAGATATTAAATGTATTTTTTCCATCACCACCAGTGCCAACAATGTCAATCGTGTTAAAATCTGAAAAATCGAGTTGAATTGCCAATTCTTTCAAAGCATCTCTAAAACCTGCAAGTTCCTCAACCGAAATTGGACGCATCATAAAAACCGTCATAAAAGAAGCCAAATGTGCTTCATTAAATTTCTCAGCAGCAATGTCTTGTAAAACTTGTTTCGCTTCCGATTTTGATAACCTTTCGTGATTGTATAATTTGTCTAATATTTCTTTCATTATATAGCTTTTGGCATTCGGATTTTAGCTTTTGGCTTTTGCATTGTCTATAAAATTTCGAACCAATTGCTCACCAACATCTGTCAAAATTGATTCTGGATGAAACTGTACTGCACTGATATTGTACAATTTGTGTTCTAAAGCCTGAATTCCTCCATCTTCATCTCTTGCTGTAATCGTAATATCTGTAGGAAAATCTTCATCAGATGCTGCCCAAGAATGATAACGTGCAGCCATAAATTTTTCAGAAACGTCATTAAAAATAATTGCTGATGTATCTGTGACTGTCATTTCTGTTGCAACTCCGTGAAAAATATCCTCTAAATTGACTATTTTTCCGCCAAAGACTTCTGTAATTGCTTGTAACCCTAGACAAACTCCAAAAATTGGTTTTTTACCAGCATAGGTTTTGATAACCTCTTTTAAAATTCCAGCTTCATCAGGAATTCCAGGTCCAGGAGACAGCATAATTATATCATAATTACCGACATTTTCAATGCTAATTTCATCGTTTCTAAAAACTGATGGAAAATTTCCAGTAATTTTTTCAACCATATGAACTAGGTTGTATGTAAAGGAATCGTAATTATCTAAAATTAATATGTTCATAAGGCCATCCTAACCTTCCCAAAAGGAAGGAATTATTTCGTTTTTTATAGTTAATATTAATTTTCTATTCTTAATTTTCAATTATATATCCAATCCAAACTCTTCCACTTTGGGAAGGTTGGAAGGGTTTTTATATTTTCTCTGCTAATAACAACGCTTTTTTCAAAGCTGCTAACTTATTATTTACTTCTTGTAATTCTTTTTCTTCATCAGAATGAATGACAATTCCTGCTCCTGCTTGATAATACAACATGTTATTTTTACTGACAAATGAACGAATTGCAATCGCTAAATTTACAGAACCATCCAAACCAATGATACCAACTGCACCTCCATAAAATCCACGAGATTGATTTTCATAGGTATCAATTAATTGCATTGCTTTGTATTTTGGAGCACCACTCAAGGTTCCTGCAGGAAAAGTATCCGCAACAATTTCAATTGGATTTCCTTTTAATTGCCCTGAAACTGTGGAAACTAAATGAATTACATGACTAAAATATTGCACTTCTTTAAAAACCTCAACAGTCACATTATCAGCATGTTTACTCAAATCATTTCTTGCCAAATCAACCAACATTACATGTTCAGCAGTTTCTTTTTTGTCGGCTGCTAAATTTTTTCCAAGCTGAATGTCTTTTGCCATCTCACCTGTTCTTCTGAAAGTTCCTGCAATTGGATTGATGATTGCTTTTCCGTTAGAAATTTTGATTTGGGCTTCTGGAGAAGAACCCATCAATTTGAAAGAACCGTAATCAAAATAAAACAAATAAGGTGAAGGATTTATTGAACGAAGAGCTCTGTAAACATTGAATTCATCGCCTTTAAATTTTTGCTGAAATTGACGCGATAACACCAATTGAAAAACGTCTCCTCTTTTACAATGTGATTTTGCTTTGACCACATATTCCTTGAAATCTTCATTAGTACAATTCGAAGTTTCTTCACCTTCAACTGTAAATTTTTGAGTATTAAATGCTTGTGCATCAATAATCTTTTCGATTTGAGAAAGATTGGATTTTTGACCTTCTTCTAAATTTTCAATCAACGTCATTTCGTCATTAAAATGATTTATAGCAATGATAAATCTGTAAAAACTATATTGTAACAATGGAATTGCAGAAGGACCTTCAGCAACATTTAGTGCGATATTTTCAAAATATTGAACTGAGTCATAAGTAGTGTAACCATAAAATCCATTGAACGATTTTAACTCAGTAGGACAATCTAATTGAATACTTTTACTGTATTTTTCAAAAATTTGATTGAAGTTCTTTCCAATTTCTTCTTTCACTAATTCTTCTTCTCTGTGAGAAAAACTCAAAAAATGATTTTTTGCTTGAATGGAAATTACAGGTTCAATACATATAAAAGAAAAGCTCTCTTCTTTGCTGTGATAATCAGAACTTTCTAATAATAAAGTATTGGCGAATTTATCACGAAAACGCAAATACAACCCAACAGGAGTTATAGTATCTGCTATTTTTGTTTTAAAAATTGTTTTAAAATGAATGTCTTGTATCATATCATCAACTTGATTTCAATATCATTAAAAAAGGCTTATCGTGAGATAAGCCTTTTAAATATTTTTATATATAGGATTTTTCTCACTTAATTTTTAAGAGAGTTCCACCACCATATATTTTTTTGATTCTTCATTGAACAACAAATGTAGAAAGGCTTTTTTATTTGAACAAATTTTAAAGAGACTTTTTTTGAAATCTTCCTGAATTTAAAAAAAGCAATTTTTATACTTACATATTTATAT
>DDMS01000068.1 GCA_002340765.1 Flavobacteriaceae bacterium UBA2540
TTGGCTTTTGCTAATCGCTAAAAGCCAACGGCTAATAGCCATTTATTTTTCTATTAAACTCTTTGTAAATTCGTTCAAAGTTGCCACTTTGTGTTCGAAATTTCCTTTCAATGTTTTTCTATATTCATTGATATTTTTCACCAAATCATCAATATTATCAGGAATAATATCTTCAAAAAATTGACGCATCCTTTTGGCGGTTGTTGGTGATTTTCCATTGGTAGAAATCGCAATTTTTACATTTCCTTTAGTGACAATTCCGCCCATGTAAAAATCACAAAAAGGTGGATTATCAGCAACATTTACCAAGATATTTTTTTCTTTACAATCCTTATAAACTTGAATATTTACATCTAAATTATCGGTAGTTGCAATCACAATTTGTTTGTTTTTCAAATACGATTTTTTATAGGTATCATCAATCATTGGGATGTGAAACTTTTCTGCAAACTCTTTGGTTTCCTCACGGAAAAAAGGCGCCACTAAAGTCACATTTGCATCTGGACTTGACTTCAATAGAAAAGACATTTTTTCAACTGCTACAAATCCACCACCAACAATTAAAATCTGTAATTGATGCGTTTTTAAAAAAATAGGATATAAATTATTACGTTCCATAAGCAGCTGAATTGAGTTCGTATTGATACTGATTTTGGATAGTTAATATCGTTTCACGATGTTTGACAACTTCGCCAAAAATGATGATTGCTGGATTACTTAATTGTTCATTTTTTACAACTTGCTCAATGTTATCTACAATTCCAATGCCTATTTTTTCATATGAAGTTGTGCCATTTTGGATGATGGCAACAGGTAGATTATTTTTACCTTGTTGTTGAAATAATTGTACAATTTGAGGCAATTTACTCATGCCCATCAAAACTACTACAGTTGCATTTGATTTTGCTGCCAGTTCAATATCTGAAGACAATTCGTGGTTTTTAGTGGTGCCAGTTATTACCCAAAAACTTTCTGAAAATCCACGTTTTGTCAATGGAATGTTTTGACTTCCAGGCACCGCTAATGCTGAAGAAATGCCAGGAACAAAGGCAGTTTCTAATCCAAATTTTGCTCCATATTCGAGCTCTTCCGCTCCTCTTCCAAAAATAAAAGGATCACCACCTTTTAAACGAACTACATGTCCGAATTTGTTTGCACGCGACACAATCAACTCATTAATTTGGTCTTGTTGATAGGCATAACATCCTTTTCTTTTTCCAACAAATATGAGTTCCGCTTTGGAATTTATATAGTCTAAAATTTCATCATTTACCAAAGCATCATACAAAACAACATCCGCAGTTTTTAACACTTTGATTGCTTTTACAGTAATCAAATCTACATCTCCAGGGCCTGCTCCAACAACCGTTAATTTAGGATTTTTAATACTCATTTCTTTTAATTATTATTTGAAAATGCAACATCAGAAGTTCTGAAATCTCTTACTTTTTGTAAAAAATAACTGGCATCTTCAATGTATTTTTCAGAAAAAAAGGCTGTTGGTTTTTGTTCTTGAATTTGATAAATCAACTTCGAAAAAGTGGTCTCTAAACCAATCTTATCTGAAGAAATAAATACCTCATCAAACTGTTGAATGATGTTTGCATGAGAATTTGTACTGATTTCTTCAGACAACAACATCGCTTTTGCAGAATTCACTAAAGAACTGTAAGCATGATAAATAGCATTGGAATACACCTCATTTTGATGCGATTCTTTTGCCTTTTCAATTTTTTCTTCACTTTCTAAAAACAAGGTAGCAATCAAATCAATCACCACACCTGCACATTCTCCAATACCAATTTCTTGAACATACGTTTCACTATTTCCCCAGTCAATAAAATCATCTTGGGTAAGGTTTGAAGCGTCTTGCAAATCACTCAAAAAATCGTAAAAATATTTTTTGCCTTTTTCTTCATAATAAAAAGTAAAATTGCTTCCGTTGGCATTTTTTTCAAAATCATTTAGAATTCTACGCAAAGCCTCAGGACCTCTTTTACTTGGAATTTTCACCACTTTATCTGCAAAAATTCCTTTTCCATTTCCCAAATTCCCCCCACCCAGCAATACTTGCAACGCTGGTGCAACCAATTTTTCTGGTGTTCTCACAGACATTCCTTGAAAACCAATATGAGCCATGTTGTGTTGCCCACATGCGTTCATACAACCACTAATTTTGATGACCAAATCTTCGTTTGCTAATAGTTGTGGATATTCTATTTTTATGACATCTTCTAACTTTTCAGCAATTCCTGTACTGCTTGCAATTCCTAAATTGCAGGTGTCTGTTCCTGGGCAAGCTGTGATGTCAACAGCCTTGTTGTAGCCAGGTTCTGCAAAGTTCAATTTTGTCAATTCCGAATAGAAAAATTCTAACAATTCTTTTTTTACAAAAGGAATAATTAAATTTTGACGCAACGTAAAACGGATTTCAGAAGCTGCATAATTTGATACTAAATCAGCCAATTCTATAGCAACATCAGTATAAAAATTCCCTAACAAAACTTTCACTCCAATAGCAACAAATTCTTTTTGTTTCTGAGGAATTACGTTGGTAGATTTCCAAATTTCAAATTGTTTTTTATCAGAAATTGTGACTTCAGGAATTTGTGA
>DDMS01000064.1:0-191 GCA_002340765.1 Flavobacteriaceae bacterium UBA2540
TTTTTAAAATAAAACATTTAATAAATATGATTGATGAAAATTAAATTCTTTTTAAAAATCTGGAAATTTTAGCTTAATTCGAAATTAACAACAGAGTTCAATGCGTATTTTTGTAAAATGAAATTTACGTTAGAATCCAACTTTTTACCAACTGGAGATCAACCACAAGCGATTAAAGAATTGACGCATGG
>DDMS01000064.1:386-619 GCA_002340765.1 Flavobacteriaceae bacterium UBA2540
GCGATTAAAGAATTGACGCATGGTATTATCTCTGGAGAAAGATTCCAAAATTTATTGGGCGTTACTGGTTCTGGAAAAACGTTTACAGTTGCCAATGTTATTCAAAATGTTGGCAAACCGACCTTAGTTTTAGCACACAACAAAACACTTGCAGCACAATTATACTCCGAATTCAAACAATTTTTCCCTAAAAATGCAATAGAATATTTCGTTTCTTATTACGATTATTACCA
>DDMS01000064.1:750-35362 GCA_002340765.1 Flavobacteriaceae bacterium UBA2540
TATTACGATTATTACCAACCTGAAGCATATATTCCTTTAACAGGAACTTATATCGAAAAAGATTTGTCCATCAATGATGATATTGAACGCTTAAGATTAAGCACCACTTCTTCCCTACTTTCTGGTAGACGTGATGTTTTGGTGGTTGCGTCTGTTTCGTGTTTATATGGAATTGGAAATCCTGTCGAATTCAAAAAAAATGTGATTCTTGTAGAAGTTGGACAGCAAATTACACGAACCAAATTTTTGCATCAACTCGTAACAAGTTTATATTCTAGAACTGAACACGACATCAAAAGTGGAACTTTTAAAGTGAAAGGAGATTTAGTAACAATTTATCCTTCTTATGGAGATAATGGTTTAAGGATTCATTTTTTTGGGGACGAAATCGAAGAAATTGAATCTTTTGGTTTGGAAAGCAATGCCATCATTGAAACTTTTCAAGAATTGACTATTTACCCTGCTACTTTGTTTGTTACTTCTCCTGATGTGTTGCAAAATGCCATACATCAAATTCAAGAAGACATGGTAAAACAAGTAGATTTTTTCAATGTAATCGGCAAACATTTAGAGGCAAAACGCTTGAAAGAACGAACAGAATTTGATCTAGAAATGATCCGTGAATTAGGTTATTGTTCAGGAATCGAAAATTATTCACGCTATTTAGATGGACGTGAACCTGGTACAAGACCTTTCTGTTTGTTGGATTATTTTCCAGAAGATTATTTAATGATTATTGATGAAAGTCATGTTACGATTCCACAAACCCATGCCATGTATGGAGGTGATAGAAGTAGAAAAGAAAATTTGGTGGAATATGGATTTCGTTTGCCGGCTGCTATGGATAACAGACCACTAAAATTTGAAGAGTTTGAAGCCATCCAAAATCAAACCATTTTTGTGAGTGCCACTCCTGCAGATTACGAATTGCAGAAAACAGAAGGGGTTTTTGTGGAGCAAATTATTCGTCCAACTGGGTTGCTAGATCCTGTGATTGAAATAAGACCAAGTCTAAATCAAATTGATGATTTAATTGAAGAAATTCAGATTCGAGTTGAAAAAAACGAACGAACTTTGGTCACCACTTTAACAAAAAGAATGGCTGAAGAGCTAACAAAATACCTAACAAGAGTGGATATTCGTTGTAGGTATATTCATTCAGATGTAGATACTTTAGAGCGTGTTCAAATCATGCAAGATTTGCGAAAAGGGCTGTTTGATGTTCTAATTGGGGTCAATTTGTTACGTGAAGGATTAGATTTGCCAGAAGTTTCGTTGGTTGCCATTTTAGATGCTGACAAAGAAGGTTTTTTACGTTCACATCGTTCATTGACCCAAACTATTGGACGAGCTGCAAGAAATGTTAATGGTTTGGCAATTTTATATGCAGACAAAATCACCAATAGCATCCAAAAAACTATTGATGAAACGAACAGAAGACGTGAAAAACAAGTGATTTATAATACTGCAAACAACATCACTCCTACTCAAATAATAAAAAAAATTGATGATTCTCTGACTAAAAATGCCATTTCAAGTTTTCATTATGACAATGCCATTCAAAAAGCAGCAGAACAAGATTTGGAATACTTGCCAAAAGAAGAAATAGAAAAACGCATTAGAGAAAAACGCAAACAAATGGAAGCTGCTGCAAAATCGTTGGATTTTATTGTCGCTGCAAAATTACGCGATGAAATTCAGGTTTTAAAAAAAATTTTGTGATTTGAAAATTTTAAAGTAAACCACCATTTAACTTATAAATCCAAATTAAAATTTATATGTTTATAAAGATTTAAATGATTAGAGAAGACCGCAAAGGTATGAACGACTCTTTCTTCTTCATCTTGTATTTGGAAGTTTATCTTACCTGGTATATTTTTAAATTTATTATTTAAATTTTTTAGAGCGGGTGGTGTCATAATTAAAATTTTTAAAACATTATGTAAAAAAAATAATCCAAAGAAGATATCAATATTGCTTTTATATATGAAATTTTGATTTACAATTATTTATATAAATCGGTTGTAAAAACAATACTGTTTATGAGTCCAAACCATAAAAAAACCCTGGTTTTTACTAGGACTTGTAATTAATTTATATGTAACCTAAAAAAACTAAGCACTTAACACTTCTTGCACTTTATCAGCAGCTTCTTGAAACTCAGTTGCCGAAATAATTTTCATCCCTGAATTGTCAATCAATTCTTTTGCTTCTTTCGCATTTGTTCCTTGCAATCTGCAAATAATTGGCACTTTAATTTTATCGCCCATGTTTTTGTAGGCATCTATGACACCTTGCGCAACTCTGTCACAACGAACAATTCCACCAAAAATATTTACCAAAATCGCTTTTACATTTGGGTCTCTCAAAATGATTCCGAAAGCAATTTCTACTCTTTGAGCATCTGCGGTTCCTCCAACATCCAAAAAGTTTGCAGGCTCTCCTCCAGATTCTTTAATCAAGTCCATGGTTCCCATTGCCAATCCTGCTCCATTTACCATACATCCAACATTTCCGTCTAAATCAACATAGTTCAAACCTGCTGCTTTAGCTTCAACTTCAATCGGATTTTCTTCACGTAAATCACGCATTGCTTCATAATCTTTATGCCGAAATAATGCATTCTCATCCAACGTTACTTTTGCATCCACTGCCATGATTTTATCATCCGAAGTTTTCAACACAGGATTGATTTCAAACATAGACGAATCCGATTTGATATAAGCTGTATATAACGCAGTAACAAACTGAGTCATTTCTTTGAAAGCATTTCCTGATAAGCCTAAATTAAACGCAATTTTACGTGTTTGAAAAGGCATAATTCCCAATAAAGGGTCAATTTCTTCTGTGAAAATTAAGTGAGGCGTTTCTTCTGCAACCGCTTCAATATCCATTCCACCCTCTGTAGAATAAATGATCATGTTTTTGCCAGTGGCTCTGTTCAACAAAACAGAAATATAAAATTCTTCAGGATTTGAATCCCCAGGATAATACACATCTTCTGCAATCAACACTTGGTTTACCAATTTACCTTCTGCAGAAGTTTGCGGCGTAATCAACATCATACCCAAAATTTCGCCAGAAATACGTTCTACATCGCCCAAGTTTTTTGCCAATTTTACGCCTCCGCCTTTACCACGTCCTCCAGCATGAATTTGCGCTTTGATTACATGCCAACCTGTGCCAGTTTCTTCGGTTAACTTTTTAGCAGCTGTAACAGCTTCATCAGTTGTGCTTACAACAATTCCTCTTTGGATTCTTACTCCAAAACTGCTTAATATTTGTTTTCCTTGGTATTCGTGTAAATTCATTTGTATAGCTTTTTTAACGCTCGCAAAAATACAAATTCAAACACAAAACATCCCATAATATTTTACTAAATATGATCAAAATGAATTTTATTTTTTTTAAAAACATAAATAAATTCATATTTAATTAATAGTAAAAAAAACGAAATACTTTTTAAAAATTTTAAAAATCCAGCTGATTTTTTATACTTTCGTAGTAAATTTAATAGAGCTAATGATTGTTGCAGAAAATATTCACAAATATTATGGGGATGTTGAAGTTTTGAAAGGCGTGAATTTGCACATCAAAAAAGGTGAAATCGTTGCTATTGTTGGTCCTTCAGGTGCTGGAAAAACAACTTTATTGCAAATTTTAGGAACATTAGATCAACCTAAAAAGCAAACTGAATTTAAACTTAACGTTAATCAAACTTCTTTAAAAAATCTTTCTGACAAACAACTTTCAGAATTTAGAAATAAACACATTGGTTTTATTTTTCAATTTCATCAATTATTGCCCGAATTTACAGCTTTAGAAAATGTTTGTATTCCAGCTTTTATTGCTAAGAAATCAAAAAAAGAAGCTGAAAACGAAGCAAAAAAAATCCTTGATTTCTTGGGATTGTCCCACAGATTGCAACACAAACCCAATGAACTTTCAGGAGGTGAACAACAAAGAGTGGCAGTTGCAAGAGCTTTAATTAACAATCCAAATGTGATTTTGGCTGACGAACCAAGTGGAAATTTGGATAGTGAATCTGCAAAAAATCTACATGAATTGTTTTTTAAATTGCGTGACGAATTTGGACAAACTTTCGTTTTAGTGACACACAATGAAGAATTGGCAAGTATGGCTGACAGAAAGCTCATTATGATTGATGGCAAGATTATCTAGGAAATGACCCATCAAGATTTAAAAGATTTTTTAGACGAAAAAGTAGTGCTTTATAACAATCCTAAATTTATAGAAGCCGATCCCATTCAAATTCCACATCAATTTTCTAAAAAAGAAGACATCGAAATTGCTGCATTTTTAACGGCAACCATTTCTTGGGGAAATCGAAAAATGATCATTCAAAATGCATCTAAAATGATGGAATTGTTAGATTATCATCCTTATGATTTTGTCATGAATCATCAAGAAAATGACCTAAAATCTTTTGAAAATTTTGTTCACAGAACTTTTAATTCAGGTGATTTAAAACAATTTATTAAATCATTAAAACACATTTATCAAAATCATGATGGATTAGAAAAAGCGCTTTTAATCAAAGATGATTCAAAAACGTATCAAAAAGCTATTCATGAATTCAAGGGGTTTTTTTTTGAAATTCCACATCAAAATAGAACTAAAAAACATATTTCTGACCCTATGAAAAACACAGCAGCCAAACGTATCAATATGTTTTTACGTTGGATGGTTAGAAACGATAAAACTGGAGTTGATTTTGGTATTTGGAAAACGCACAGTCCTGCAAATTTGTCTTGTCCTTTGGATGTTCACTCTGGAAATGTTGCCCGAAAATTAAATCTAATTTCAAGAGTTCAAAACGATTGGAAAGCCTTATCAGAACTGGATAAAAAATTGAGAAAACTCGATAAAAATGATCCTGTAAAATATGATTTTGCTTTATTTGGTTTGGGCGTTTTCGAAAAGTTTTCATAAGAAATTAACAAGTTTATAGTATTCAATTTATTTGTGTTATTTTTAATTTCTTAAATCAATTTTCATGAAAAAAACAATCTTCTTTCTAATCATTTTATGCTCACAAATTTTACAATCTCAAGACCTAAGAATTCCACTTGACACTATGGTTGTAACAACGAATTCTGTTGTTATCAAAGGAAAAACAGTTCCTTATAAAGCCACAACTGGGATGCAACCTGTTTGGAATGACAATGGCGAAATTATTGCTTCTTTATATTATACCTACTACAAAAGAAGTGATGTAAAAAACGATGAAGAGCGCCCAATTATCATGTCTTTTAATGGTGGTCCTGGCTCAGCTTCAGTTTGGATGCACATTGCATACACCGGACCTAAAGTGTTAAAAATTGATGATGAGGGTTATCCTGTGCAACCCTATGGAATTAAAGATAATTCAAATTCAATTTTGGATATTGCTGATGTTGTTTATATAAATCCAGTAAATACTGCCTATTCAAGACCTATTATTACCGAAGGAAAAAAATTGGACAAATCTCAGTTTTTCGGAATTAATGCAGATATTAAGTATTTATCAGGTTGGCTGAACACCTTTATCACAAGGAATAATCGTTGGAAATCTCCAAAATACATTATCGGTGAAAGTTATGGAGGAACACGTGTTATGGGTTTAGCTGCAGAATTACAAAATAAACAATGGATGTATTTGAATGGTGTAATTATGGTTTCACCTGCTGATTATAAAGTGTTAAGAACGGAAAGTTCATTAGATTATGCCATAAATCTTCCTTATTTCACAGCCACAGCTTGGCATCACAAAATCTTGCCCGCCGAACTTCAAAACAAAGATTTATTAGAAATTTTGCCAGAGGCGGAGGATTTTGCCATAAATAGATTATTACCAGCAATTGCAAAAGGAGGATTTATTTCCGAAAATGAAAAAAACTCAATTGCAGAAAAAATAGCTTTTTACTCGGGATTAAGCAAAAAAGTTGTGATGCAAAATAATCTAGAAATTTCTCCAAGTTTTTACTGGAAAGAATTATTGAGAGACAAAACTGGTCAAACAATTGGACGATTGGATTCAAGATATTTAGGAATTGACAAACGAGAAATTGGTGAAGACACAGATTACAACCCAGAGTTGACTTCATGGTTGCATTCTTTTACTCCAGCAATCAATTATTATATTAGAGAAGAATTGAATTTCAAAACTGATGTTAAATACAATCTTTTTGGCCCTGTTTCTCCTTGGGACAATAATAACGATAATGTTAGAGAAGGTTTGCGACAAGCAATGGCTCAAAATCCTTATTTAAAAGTATTAATTCAATCAGGCTATTATGATGGTGCAACCACTTATTCTGCTGCAAAATATACCATGTGGAAAACTGATCCAAGTGGAAAAATGAAAGATCGTTTTACGTTTAAAGGTTATAGAAGTGGACACATGATGTATTTAAGAAGTGAAGATTTACAAAAATCAAATGATGATTTACGCGAATTCATAAATAACAGTTTATCTAAAAATAAATCTGCAAAATACTGAGTAAATGCAATTCAAAAATCCTGAAATACTTTACTTTTTTTGGATACTTATTATTCCCATTTTAGTGCATCTTTTTCACTTGCAAAAATTTGTCAAAGTACCTTTTACAAACGTTGCTTTTTTAAAAAAAATAATTCAGGATTCTAGGCAAAGTTCTAGAATAAAAAAATGGTTAATTTTATCAATAAGAATGTTACTATTTTTAGCGATACTTTTTATATTTTCACAACCATATTTTAGTAATAAAAATGCTACTAAACTACAACATTTTTGGATTTATTTAGACAATTCTTTGAGTATGCAAGCAAGAGGAGAGAAAGGGTTTTTATTACCAATTGCAGTAAATGAAATTATAGAAAGCGTACCTCAACAGAGCACTTTTACTTTATTAACAAATGATAATTTTCATGAAGAAATTTCATATTTAGAATTTAAAAAAACACTATTAAATATTCAGAATACTGCAAAAATAGTAGATTTAAATAGTGTGTTTTTAAAAATTAATTCAATTTCAAAAAATAAAATTAAAACTTCAAATGAAATAATTTTAATATCTGATTTTCAATATGATTATAATAATAAGTTTACAAATGTAACGCCCTCTTTTACCGCTATAAAGTTACAAGAATCTCAAAAAAGCAACCTTTCAATAGATAGTATTTTTATCAGCAACAATGCAAACCAAAATTTGACAATATCTGTAGTTTTAAAAAATCAAGGAGCATCAAAAGACAATGTTCCTATTGCAATTTTTAACGATGAAAAACTAATCAGCAAACAATTATTTTCAGTTGGAAAAGATACGCTAAAAACAGTTACCTTTTCAATTCAAAATCAAGAGAAAATTAAAGGTAAAGTAGAAATTACTTTTAGCGATACTTTTGGATTTGACAATATATTTTATTTCACAGTAAATTCAACCAAAAAATCGAATGTTTTAGCAATTGGAAATGAAACTGATTTTTTATCAAAAATTTATACAGAGGATGAATTTAACTTAGTTCAAAATACATTGCAAAATGTCAATTATAATATCCTTAAAAAACAACAATTAATTATCTTGTATGAACTTGAAAATATTCCTGAAACTTTATCAAACAGCTTGCAAGTTTTTTCAAATAATGGAGGAACAGTTGTGATAGTTCCTAATAGTAATTCATCTATCTTTTCTTACAATAATTTTCTTCAAAATTTGACATCAGCGAAAATTGATTCAAAAATTATTGACAATTTAAAAATTACCAATATCAATTTCAATCATCCATTTTTTCAAAATGTATTTTCAAAAAAAGTGAATAATTTTCAATATCCCACTGTTAACCAATTTTTTACTTTTCAATCGAAAAATAGCAGTGAAATTATAACTTTCGAGAACAATTCGCCTTTTTTAATTCAAATAAAGGCTGCCAATAGGTCCATTTATTTGTTTTCAAGTGCGATTAACAAAAAAAATAGTAACCTCTTGAATTCGCCTTTAATTGTTCCGATTTTTTTTAATTTTGGAAAATTTAGTTTTCAACATTCTCAATTATACTATTATTTGGAAAAAGAAAATCAGATTGATGTTGAGATTCAGCTTCAAAAAGATGAAATTTTAGAAATTTCAAATTCAAATTCAACATTTATTCCATCTCAACAAGTTTTTCAAAATAAAGTGAAAATTACGACCAAAGAACAGCCTTCAGAAGCTGGATTTTACAACATCCAAAGAAAAAAGGAAATAAATGAAATCATTGCGTTTAATATGCCAAAAGAAGAGAGTATTCTTCAATTTCTTGATATTTCTAATCTGAAAGATGAATCAAATGATATCAATATCTCCTCCTCTATTTCAACTGCTTTTCAAAAAATGAATAAAAAAAATGAAGTTCAATGGCTTTGGAAATGGTTTTTAGCTTTGGCAATTGTATCTTTGTTATTAGAAATTTTAATTTTGAAATTCTATAAATCATGAAAACGCTTTTAAAAAACGCAATAATTATAGCTGCTGAAAGTCCTTATCACCATCAAAAAAAGGATGTTTTAATAAACGATGGAAAGATTGAAAAAATCGCAGATTCTATTATAAAATCTCTTGATACAAATGTCATTGAATTAGAAAACTTGCACATTTCTTGTGGTTGGTTTGACACAAGTGTTTCTTTTGGTGAACCTGGTTTTGAAGAACGAGAAACCATCAAAAATGGTTTGGAAGTTGCTTCAAAAAGCGGTTTTACAGCAGTTGCAGTAAATCCGAACACAAATCCTGTAATTGATTCAAAATCTGATATTTATTTTTTAATCAATAAATCGAATTTTAGTGCAACAAAATTATTCCCAATTGGGGCTTTAACCCAAAAATGCGAAGGTAAAGAATTGGCGGAATTGTATGACATGCAAAAGGCTGGAGCAATCGCTTTTGGAGATTATAATAAGCCTATTTCAAATGATAATTTGATGAAAATTGGACTTTTATATGCGCAAAATTTTAATGGTTTGATAATGAGTTTTCCTAAAAATAATTCGATAGCGGCACAAGGAATTGTCAATGAAGGTATCAATAGTACAAAATTGGGTTTAAAAGGAATACCTTCTTTGTCTGAACATATTCAGATTGCCAGAGATTTATTTTTACTAGAATATACAGGAGGCAAATTGCATATTCCAACGATTTCAACTTCAAAATCTGTGGCGCTAATTAAAGAAGCTAAAAAGAAAGGATTGAATGTAACTTGCAGTGTATCAGTTCATAATTTGGTTTTAACAGATGAAGAATTGTATGGATTTGAAAGTAATTTTAAAACAACACCACCATTAAGAACTTCTGAAGATGTAAAAGCATTGCAAAAAGGAGTAAAAAATGGCGTGATTGATATCATCACTTCTGATCACAATCCTATAGATATTGAATATAAAAAAGTGGAATTTGGGAATGCAAAAGACGGCGTGATTGGTCTAGAAAGTGCTTTCGGCGCTTTAAATAGCGTCCTAGATTTAAACGATTTTATAGAATGTATTACTATAAAACCAAGAACTATTTTCGGACTTCAAAATCCTATTTTTAAAGAAGATTCAATTGCAGAAATTACCTTATTTAATCCCTATGGAAATATCGTTTTCTCTGAAAAAGATATCTTGTCAACTTCAAAAAACAGTCCTTTTATTGGGAAAAATTTAAAAGGAAAAGTTTATGGTATTTATGCAAATAATCAACTTATTTTAAAATAATACCATCAATTAAAAAATTTCATCAAAATATCATTTGATAAATTATGAGTTTACAATACTTGGTCAGAAAACCTAAAAAAGTTTCTGAAAATCCTCCGCTACTAATTTTATTGCATGGTTATGGAAGTAATAAAGAAGATTTATTTTCATTTGCAGAGGAATTGCCAGACGATTTTTTAATTATAAGTGCTCAAGCACCTCATGAAATCGGTTTTGAAGGTTATGCTTGGTATGCCATCAATTTTGATGCGATGAATGGTAAATTTTCAGATTTAGAACAAGCCAAAGAATCTATTGATATTATTGCAAAATTCATAGATGAAATTCAACAAAAATACCAAACAAATACTTCAAAAACATTTTTATTAGGTTTTAGTCAAGGTGCTATTTTGAGTTATTCTTTGAGTTTTTTTTATCCAAATAAAGTGAACTATGTAATTGCTTTGAGTGGTTATATCAATGAAGAATTTCTTCCTAAAAATATTTCTAGTGAGATAAAAACTGCTTATTATTGTTCTCATGGAACTGTTGATCAGGTTTTGCCTATTGAATGGTCAAGAAAAAGTAGTCTATTTTTAAAAAATTTAGGATTCGAAAATGTGTATTTAGAATATCCTGTTGGACATGGAGTTGCACCACAAAATTTTTACAGTTTTAAATCTTGGATTGAAGAAAGATTATAATTAAATTTCAATTTTTAATCCATCAAATGCTAAAAATACTTTTTCTGGCAATTGCTTAGAAATTTCTTCATGAAAACCTAACTTATGACTAATGTGGGTGAAATAAGCTTTTTTTGGTTTAATTTCAGCAACAAAATCTAAAGCTTCTTGCAAATTAAAATGAGTTGGATGTGAATCAATTCTTAAAGCATTTAAGACTAAAACATCTAGATTTTTTAACTTTTCTTTTTCTGAATATTCAACAGTTTTTACGTCCGTTAAATAAGCAAAATCTTGAAATCTATAACCAATTACAGAAAGATTTCCATGAAGAACTTCAATTGGAACAACCTTTAAATCTCTAACATAGAAAGGAGTATTTTCAATTATAAAAGGAGCAACACTTGGTGCTCCAGGATATCTATTTTCTGTTTTAAAAACATATTCAAATCTGTGTTTTAAATTCTGTAATATTCTATCATTCAGATAAATAGGTATCTCTCCTATTTGATAACAAAAAGGACGTAAATCGTCAATTCCTGCTGTGTGATCTGAATGTTCGTGCGTAAAAAAAACACCATTTAACGATTCTACATTTTCGCGCAGAATTTGTTGTCTAAAATCCGGACCGCAATCAATTACAAAATTAAGATTATCCCAAGAAATTAAAACAGATGATCTTAAGCGTTTGTCTTTAAAGTCGTTTGACAAACAAACAGGATCTTTACTGGCTATCATTGGAATTCCTTGAGAAGTTCCTGTTCCCAAAAAAGTAACTTTTAACAGTTTTTTAGAAGTGTTCATTAAAACAAAAATAAGATAAAATTCACGAATAGTGGCCTAATTTTGTACATTTGTAGTGACTTTTAAAAAATATTACAATGGCAATTTCTTTAAGGGGAGATCAGGAAATAAGTAGCGTTCCAGACACAAAAAGCAAAGCGTTACGGATTAATTTGAATAGAGATATATACGGAACCTTTGCTGAAATTGGTGCAGGTCAAGAAACTGCGCGAAATTTTTTTAGATCAGGAGCTGCTTCAGGAACAATTGCAAAAGCAATGAGTGCTTATGATAAGGATTTTTCAGACGCAATTTATGGAATTGAAGAAGACAGACGTTATGTCTCTCAATCTCGATTACAAAAAATGTTGCGTCACGAAATTGATTTAATCGAATATAGATTAAGCCGAGAAAAACATCCAAATAAATTATTTTTTAGTTATGCAAATACTGTTACAACTATTGATTTTGCTCGAACTTTTAAAGGTCACGGTTGGGTGGGAATACGATTTCAATTAGACCCTTTAGATGATTATAATGAAATTGTTTTGCATTTGCGCTTTAAAGAAACTGATGCTCGATTGCAACAAGAAACATTAGGCGTTTTAGGAGTAAATTTGATTTATGGCGCTTTTTATTTGAATGACAATCCAAAAGAATTGGTAAAATCTTTTTATGACAATTTAGGAAGTCATCAAATAGAAATTGACATGATTAATTTTTCTGGACCACGTTTTATGTACGTTGACAATAGATTAATGAGTTTACAATTACTGAAAAACGGAATGACAAATGCAGTGATGTTTGGTCCTGATGGCAATAACTTATTGCCTGCTCAAGTATTGTATAACAAGAACATATTGGCTTTACGTGGTAGTTTTAGACCCGTTACAAAAGTGAATATGGATATGTTTGAAAATTCAAAAAAATTATTTCTTTCGGAAAATAAAGTTACTAAAGAAAAAACTCAAATCATATTTGAAATTACACTTAGCAATCTTACTGCTGAAGGAAAAATTAATGAACGTGACTTTCTTGACAGGGCAGAATTACTTTGTTCTCTTGGTCAAAATGTGATGATTACCAATTTTCAACAATATTTTAAATTGGTTGAATATTTTAGCGAATTCACCAAAGAGAGAATGGCACTGGCAATGGGGGTTTATAACCTAATTCAAATTTTTGACGAAAAATATTACCGAGATTTAAGTGGTGGAATTTTAGAAGCTTTTGGAAAATTATTTTATCGTAATTTGAAAGTATATCTGTATCCTTATCACGATCAAGAAAAAGATGAATACATCAATAGCGAAAACCTAAATGTGCATCCAAGAATGAAAGAATTATATAAATTCTTTAAAAATAATGGCAGACTTATAGACATTAAAGATTTTGATAAAAGTAATTTAGATATTTTCTCAAGAACCGTTTTAAAAATGATTACAGATGGTGAAAAAGGTTGGGAAGAAATGTTACCAGAAGGAATTGCAGAGACAATTAAACAAAAACGTTTATTTGGGTATTCAAAAACTAGAGACAAAAAATAGATAACCTTTAAACATTAAACCTTTTTAATATCTTTCAGTCTTATAAAAAAAATTTTTGATAAGCGAAATCGAATTCATAGCTAAACTTAAAGACCCGAAAACGAAAGAGAACGCGTTTCGTGAGTTGATAAAGCAATACAAAGAAAAATTGTATTGGCATATAAGAAAAATCGTGATTTCGCATGATGATGCTGATGATGTTCTTCAAAATACTTTTATTAAAATATTCAAAAATATCCAAAATTTCAATCAAGAAAGTAAATTATACTCTTGGATGTATAGAATTGCCACGAACGAATCTATTACTTTTATAAATAAAAGAGCCAAAGAAAGAAATATTGATATTGAAGAAGTTTATAAAGAATTAGCAGGCTCTTTGGAAAGTGATGACTATTTTTCTGGAGATGAAATTCAGCTTATTTTACAAAAAGCAATTGCCTCTTTACCTAAAAAACAAAAGTTGGTTTTTAATATGAAATATTTTGAAGAAATGAAATATGAAGAAATGTCAGAGATTTTAAAAACCTCAGTTGGCGCATTGAAAGCCTCTTATTTTCACGCAGTTAAAAAAATTGAACAATTCATAAAAACAAAAGTAGATTAAACCTTTTGAAAAAAAAAGTGTCTATAATACAATGAAAAAAAACTTTAAAAATAGTATTGAATTTATTTACAAAAAGGCAGGAAGAAATTTATATTTTTCTTTTCCTCCGAACTATTTTGAGGATTTGGATAATGCTATTTTTTCAAAAATAACAACTTCAAAACTGTCTAAAAAAACTGGTTTTAAAACACCTAAAAGCTATTTTTCTGATGTAGAAAATAAAATTCTAGAAAAAATTTCAAAAGAACAACATCAACCAAAAGTTATCAACTTTAAAAGAAGAATTATAAAATTAATTCCATATTTAGTAGCAGCTTCAATTGCATTATTTATCACTTTTAACTCCTTGATTTATAGAGAAAAAAAATCAATTACGTTTGATTCTCTCTCTAAAAATGATATTGAATTGTGGTTTGATTCAAATACTTTAAATTCAAGTGATATTGTTACTGTTATAGGTGAAGATTTTTTAGAAATGAATGATTTCTCGTTTTCAAAATTCAAAAATGAAAATTTAGAAAATTATTTATATAACATTGATAATCAATTGTTTTTAGACGAAAAAGACTAACAATATATCTTATGAAAAAATTTTACTTAATAATTTTCTTGATGTTTTTTTTAGTAATCTCTATCAAAGCCCAAGATAGAAATAAAAGCCATGAAAAAATCAAATCACTCAAAATTGCTTATTTGACTGAGCAACTTGCTTTAACAAGTAGTGAAGCTGAAAAGTTTTGGCCTATTTACAATTCTTTTGATCAAGAACAACACGAATTACGTATGAAACAGCGTTCTGAAATTAGAAAAGCGTTGAAAGAAAAAGTTGAAATTGATGCTATTGATGAAAAAGAGGCTGAAAGATTAATCATGTCAAAACTAGCAATTGATAAGCAATTATATGAATCACAAAAAGAATTCGTACAAAAGATAAAAAATATTATTTCTTACAAAAAAATCATTAAACTCCAAATGGCTGAAATGGAATTTGGAAGAAAACTACTGAAAAAGTACCATCAAAATGTTGAAAGAAACTAAAAAAAGGAGCGATTTGCTCCTTTTTTTAGTTTGATTAAAATATGCAAAAAGATAATTTTGGCTTGTTTAAAGTGATATATTTCGACCAAATTATTAACTCTGTAATCTCGTAAGGCAACAATCTTTGGAAGTTTTTTTTAATTCTTTAGAAAATAAATCCGAATTAAAACTTACTTTTTTTAATACAACTTTTATGCATTCAAAAATTACTCTAGCCATATTTTAAATTTTTAATATTATAACTAAACTTATTTCGTAATCAATTTAATGAATTAAAAGTAATAAAAAAACCAGCAACTTAAAAAGATGCTGATCTTAAAATTTTATTTAACAAATGTTAATATTAGAGACTATTTATTTTTTCTACTAATCCTTTTGCTTTCGTTTCTAATTCTTGGTTTAACATTTTAAAATGTGCTTTTTTATCTTGAACTTTCTTTGCGTTAATTTTTACGATTAATTCATCAAAAGTAACGATTGCCTCGTCAATAATTTCATTTCCTTTTTTAGGTTGATTTTTCAAAGCAGCAACATCCAGTGCATATTCAATAACATCCCCTAAAACATAATTGATATCTTTTTTTAAATTTTTAATACTTGCCATAATAGATTTTTAAGTTTGCAAATGTACTGAATTTCTTTAAACCAAAGTCAATACTTCTTTGATATTTAAAACAGTATGATAATTTTTGTCATTAGTTTCTATTTTTGAAACTTCTTCATGAATCCAGGTAGTATGAAAAGGAACATGAATTGCAGCAGCACCAATTTCAAGAACTGGCAAAATATCTGATTTTAGAGAGTTTCCAATCATCAAAAATTCAGAAGAATGAATGTCTAAATGTTTGATTATTTTTTGATAATCGGTTGTTTTTTTATCGGTCACTACTTCAATATGGTGAAAATAATGCAATAAATTTGATTTTTTTAATTTCCGTTCTTGATCCAATAAATCTCCTTTCGTTACCAAAATTAGTTTGTATTTTGGTTGTAACGTTTTCAAAACTTTTTCAATTTCAGGAAGCAATTCAATTGGTTTATTAAGCATTTCTTTACCAATATTTAAAATAGCTTGCAAAGACTTTGGATTGATTTTATAATTAGACAATTCCAATGCACATTCAATCATTGACAACACGAAACCTTTTATTCCATAACCATAAAATTCCAAATTTTTTATTTCGGTTTTAAACAATTCCTGATCAATAGTGTTTACTGTTTCGAAGTGAGATAATAATTTTGCAAATTCAATCTCAGCATCCCTAAAATACGTTTCGTTAACCCAAAGCGTGTCATCAGCATCAAAAGCGATTACTTTGATATTTTTATGCATTTTTCAGAAATTCAATTGCTTTTTTCAAATCCTCTTCTGTATCAATTCCAATTGATTCTTCGTCAGTTTCAATCATTTTAATTTTCTTTCCAACTTCCAAATACCTGATTGCTTCAATTTTTTCAGCAGCTTCTAAGGGAGTAATTTCCCTGTGATAAAAATCAATTAATGCAGCTTTTCTGAATGCATATACACCTCTATGTTTGAAATATTTAACTTGAATTTCTTTGTCTCTGTGAAAAGGTATCACGCTTCTTGAAAAATACAAGGCAAATCCAAAATTATCAGTAATTACCTTCACATTATTAGGATTCTCAATGTCTTCTTGATTGGTAATTTGCACTTTTAAAGAAGCCAAATCAATCTCATTTTTAATGTCATTTTTAAAAGCATCAATCAATTTGAAAAGAGAAACTACATCAATAAAAGGCTCATCTCCTTGAACGTTTACTACAATATCTGCGTCCATAAATTCAACAGCTTCAGCAATTCTGTCAGAACCACATTCATGTTCAGTTTTGCTCATCAAAACATTTCCTCCAATTATTGAAATCGCATTAAAAATCATTTGAGAATCCGTAACTACAAAAACATTTTCGAATAAATTGGTTTGCAAAGCTGCTTCATAAGTTCTTACAATAACAGGTTTACCTCCCAAATCTTTCATTAATTTTCCGGGAAAACGAGTAGCACTAAAACGTGCAGGAATCATAGCAATAATTTTCATAAGCTTTATTTAATATATACTTCTAACAATTCTGATTGATATTCAGCAATAATTTCAAAAGATTTTATACTAGCAGGAATCAAAATAGTTTCACCCATTTTAAGCGTTTCTTTCTGATTTTTATAGTTAAAAGTTGTTGCGCCTTCCACACACATATAAATCACAAAACTATCTTTATCTTCATGATTTACGCTAATTTTTCCATGTAAAGGAAGGACATTTGTTGTAAAATAGGGACAAGAAACAATTTCTGAAGACGCATTTTGCATTTTTGTATAACTTGTTTTGTAAGATTCTTTTGCAGAATAATCAATCGCATCTATAGCTTCTTTTGTGTGCAAATCTCTAAAAGTTCCATCAGAATTTGGACGATCCCAATCATAAATTCGATACGTAATATCAGAAGTTTGCTGAATTTCTGCCAGCAAAACTCCTGCTCCAATGGCATGAACTCTTCCTGTTGGAATAAAATAAACATCTCCTTTTTGAACTTCATCAATATTCAAAATAGCAGTCAACGTTTTGTTTTCAAGATGATGTAAATACTCTTGAGAAGTGACTTCTTTTTGAAAACCAACAATCAAATTGGCTTTTTTATCTGCTTGCATCACATACCACATTTCTGTTTTTCCAAAAGAATTGTGACGCTTTCTCGCCAAATCATCATGAGGATGCAATTGAATGCTTAATGCTTCTTTTGCATCAATATATTTTATTAAAAGTGGGAATTTTTCACCAAAATATTCGTAAATTTTTTTTCCAATCAAATCAGATTTATAATCAACAATCAATTCTTTTAAGTTTTTTCCTTTAAAAAAACCATTGGCAACCATTGAGGTCTCCCCTTCAACATCAGATATTTCCCAACTTTCTCCAATATCTTTCCTGTCAGATTTCTTGTTTAAAAGTGTTGTTAACTTTTCTCCTCCCCAAATTTTATCTTTTAAAATAGGTGTAAATTTCAGAATTTGTAAATCTTTCATTAGTATTTTTTTGATATACAAATTTACAGTTATTAAAACATTTTTCGATAAGATAAAAAAATAACTTTGCATGAAATAACTTGCTAAAAATCAAAGAATACCTTGTTTTAGGAAGTTTATTTTTTAGTTTTTTAAAAAAAGCAGCTAAAACAAACTTATAATTTGAATTTTTTGACATTTATTTTAGAAAAGTAAAATTCAAGAAAAAAAATTTAGAAGTAAAAGTAGTAATTTCAGAAAAAAACTTAAAAAACAATAGAAACGCTTAAAAAAGAGCTAATAGCATTTGAAAATTATTTAGAAAAAGATATTTATGGAGTTAAAAAAAGGATTCTTTATGATAAAATTCTTTCGGAAAATCGGTCAAAAATTGCTTCAATAATCTAAAAATCGAAGTTATTTTTTTATGCGATTGGCGAAATTATTTTAGTTATCATTGGACTTTTGATTGCATTGCAAGTTAATATTTGAAATGAAAAAGGAAATTAGAGCTTTAAAAACAACAATATTAAAAGAAATCAGTGGAGCTTTAGAAGATGATTTAATATTTTTTCTTTAACTCCCCAGCTAAATTAATATATTCATGAGGTGTTTTTCTTTCAAAAATAATTAAATAAAAATACTAAAATTAAATATAGTTAGTTTCCATCATAACTCACAAAATTTCTTGGAGTTTCATACAATGTAATTTTCAAATCTAAGTTTGAAGGTAGGTGTTTACGAAGTTTTTCATACGTAATTAAACAAATATTTTCAGCAGTCGGATTTAGATTTTCAAATTCTGAAACTTCAATATTTAAGTTTTTGTGATCAAAGCAGTCCTCAATTTCTGATTTTATCAGGTTTTTTAAAATTCCTAAATCATATACATAACCAGTTTCTGAATTTATTTCTCCTGTCAAAGAAACAATCAATTCATAGTTGTGACCATGAAAATTAGGATTGCTGCATTTGCTGAAAACTTTGAAGTTTTTTTCATCAGACCAATCTTTTCTATACAATCTGTGAGCAGCATTAAAATGCGCTTTTCTATGAACGGTTACTTTTGGCATTTGTTAATTTTTTGTAAGATTTATTAAAAATAATTTGAAACCAAACTGTATAAATTGAAGGATTATTTTCAATATCAATTTTTAATTCTTCTAGAGACATCCATTTATAAGCTTCAACTTCTTCTTTATTGATTTTTGGTTTACCATCAAAATTGCCTATTAATACATAATCCAATTCGTGTTCTGTTAAGCCATTATCAAAAGAAGCTTTATAAATAAATGAAAAAACTTCCTCTAAATTTGTAATGAAACCCATTTCTTCAAACAACCTTCTTTGTCCAGCTTCAATATTTTTTTCACCTTCTCTTTGATGTGAGCAGCAAGTATTTGTCCATAAAAGTGGTGAATGATATTTTGTTGAAGCTCTTTGTTGAATCATCAAATCTCCATTTTTATTGAAGATAAAAACAGAAAAAGCCCTATGAAGCAATGCTTTTTCGTGTGCTTCCATTTTGGGCATTAATCCAATTTGGTTGTCATTTTCGTCAACTAAAATTACTTGTTCTTCCATTTTTTTGCAAAGATAATTGAAACAAAAGCGTTAAAAACAAAAAAAATCTTAAATCAACTAGATTTATCTATTTTTTTACTTCGAAGTCTTATATTTGATGATCAAAATAACCATTTTCAGTGAAAATATTTTATAATATCATCTTATTTTCTGTGGCAATTTTCTTTTTTAATTGCAATCAAAAAAATGAAAAAGAAATCAATATTGATGCTAAAAACAGTATCATGAAAAAGCAAGAAAAAAAACTTAAAAACCCTTGGGATAGTTTAAATAGTAAAAATACTGAAGCTTTTTTGACTAAATATGGAAATCAAAATTCAGAAACAAAAGTGATTATCAAAACTAAATATGGCGACATCAGGATAAAACTATACGAGGATGTTCCAATTCACAGAGCGAATTTTATTTTCTTGACAAAAATCAAATATTTTAATTCAACAGTCATTTATAGAGTTGCAAAAAACTTTGTGATTCAAGGAGGGAATTCTGATAATTTTTATACACAAATACAAAGAAAAAAATATGGAAATTATTTGATGAAACCTGAATTTAATTCAAACAGAAAACACAAATATGGAACTTTGGCTGCTGCAAGAGAATGGGAAAATAATCCAGAGAAATTGTCAAGTCCATTCGAATTTTATATCGTTCAAAAAAAATCAGGAGCGCATCATTTAGATGGGGAACACACTGTTTTTGGCGAAGTAATTTCGGGGTTTGAAACCATGGAAAAAATATCAAAAGTAAAAGTTGGAATTGATGAATGGCCAATTGAAGATATAAAAATGACGATTGAAATTTTAGATTGATAATTGACATTCTAAAATGTATCTTTGCACCTCAAATTTTGTAAATGAGTTTTTTAGAAGAAATACAACGTAGAAGAACATTTGGAATCATCTCACATCCAGATGCTGGAAAAACGACTTTAACAGAAAAATTATTACTTTTTGGAGGCGCAATTCAAGAGGCTGGTGCCGTAAAAAATAATAAAATAAAAAAAACTGCAACTTCCGATTTTATGGAAATCGAGCGTCAACGTGGGATTTCTGTAGCAACTTCTGTTTTAGCGTTTAACTATAAAGACAAGAAAATAAATATTCTTGATACACCAGGTCACAGAGATTTTGCAGAAGATACTTACAGAACTTTAACAGCTGTTGACAGTGTTATTGTGGTGATTGATGTCGCAAAAGGCGTAGAACCACAAACCGAAAAATTAGTTGAAGTTTGTAGAATACGCAAAATTCCAATGATTGTTTTTATCAATAAATTGGACAGAGAAGGAAAAGATGCGTTTGATTTAATGGATGAAGTAGAGCAAAAATTGGGTTTGCGAGTAACTCCAATGAGTTTTCCAATCGGAATGGGTTATGATTTTAAAGGAATTTACAACATTTGGGAACAAAAATTAAATCTTTTCTCAGGAGATAAAAAAACTTCTATTTCTGAAATTATAGAATTTAAAGATGTTTCAAGTTCTGAATTAAACAAAGCTGTTGGAGAAAAAGCAGCAAATACTTTGCGTGAAGAATTAGAATTAATTGATGAAGTGTATCCTGATTTTTCTAGAGAAGAATATTTAAAAGGACAATTGCAACCCGTTTTTTTTGGCTCAGCTTTGAATAATTTTGGAGTAAAAGAATTGTTAGAGGCGTTTATAGAAATTGCACCTTCACCTCAACCAAAAAAATCTGAAGAGCGTTTGGTAGATTCTAAAGAAGATAACATGACAGGATTTGTGTTTAAAATTCATGCAAATATGGATCCAAAACACAGAGATAGATTGGCTTTTGTAAAAATTGTTTCAGGAGTTTTTAGAAGAAATTTTCCGTATTTACACGTAAGACATGGAAAAAATCTTAAATTTTCAAGTCCAAATGCATTTTTTGCAGAAAAAAAAGAAATTGTAGAAGAATCATTTCCTGGCGATATTGTTGGTTTGCATGACACTGGAAATTTTAAAATTGGGGACACATTAACAGAAGGAGAAATTTTGAATTTTAAAGGAATTCCAAACTTTTCTCCAGAACATTTTAGATACGTCAACAATGCTGATCCAATGAAATCTAAGCAATTATTCAAAGGTTTAGAACAATTAATGGATGAAGGTGTTGCACAATTATTTACGTTAGATTTTAACGGAAGAAAAGTAATTGGAACTGTTGGAGCCCTTCAATATGAAGTAATTCAATATCGTTTAGAACACGAATATGGCGCAAAATGCACCTATGAAAACTTGCAAGTTCACAAAGCGTGTTGGGTAGAAACTGCAAATACAAAAAGTGAGGAGTTTAAAGAATTTTTAAGAGTAAAACATCGATATTTAGCAAAAGATAAGCAAGGTAAATTGGTTTTCTTAGCAGATTCAGAATTTACAATCCAAATGACTCAAAGTAAATATCCATCAATAAAATTGCATTTTACAAGCGAATTTAAATAAGCATTTTTATGAGAAGAATATTTTTATTAATTTTGTTTATTAGCGGTTTAAAAGGTTTTTCACAAACATATTCTGTTAATGAAATTAATGGAAAAGAACTTCGAAATTCAATTCGGTTAAACTACATTAACGTTCCTCAGCCAAGAAATAAAGTTATTTATGGATTGGATCCAAACATGGGGTTTGTTGGTTTGAATTACAATATTCCAATAAATGATTGGCTCTTCACAGGCGCAGGTTTTCACACAGCAGTAACTGGAGATCAAGGAGGTTTATTTACTTTAGGAATTAATTTAGGCATGAATAAAAGAATTTATAACAACATTTTTTTTGATGCAAATATCCATTTTGGTGGTGGCGGAGGCTATAGAACCCTTGTAAATGGAGGTGGAATTTTATATCCAAGTGTAGGTTTGCAATACAAAGTAAAAGGAGTTTCTTTCGGAGTTCAATATGGATATGTGAACTTTTTTACAGGAATTCAAAAAGGTGATAATGTGTCATTTTTCTTTGAAATTCCAAGTTTATTGAGAACAACATCTTATAAAAATGCACAAAAAACTTTTGAAATAAAAAATGTTTCTAAAGATAGTTTCTGGAAGAAACCAGCTGTAAAAAGTGTACAACAAGTCACTTTTGATTACTTTTTTCCAGTTGGAATGTCGAGAACTGATGCAAGTACAAATCCTCAATACAAACCAATTGAAAATATGTTATCAATCTTAGGGTTTGAATATCAACGATATCTGAATGAAAACACTTTTATTTATGCGCATGCAGATGCAATGTACAGTGGCTTGGTTGCAGGTTTTATGGATGTTTTTCTCGGGGTTGGAAAAAACTTTATTGAAACAAAACATATTAATTTCTTTACAAAATTGGGGATTGGAGCTGCAGGTGGAAGAATTTTTCCAGAAAATGGTTTAACAATTTATCCAAATGCTGGGTTTGATGTCAAACTTTCTGATAAATTTGGAGTAAGCGTTCATGGAGGATATCACAGATCTATTGGAGGAACTTTTGAAGCATATACAACAGGTTTTAGTTTGAAATATTATAATTTAAGTGGTGGTTCTTTACATCCTTTTACAAGTGAGGAATTTTCAAAAATCAAAACACAAGGGTTGCATATTGAAGCACAAAATCAAACCTATTTTAATGTTGCAAAGTTCGGAATTCCTGATAGTGATTTACAACTAATTGCAATTAAAATTTTATATGGCTTAAATCATCGATTTTACATAGCAGGCGAAGCTGGTTTTGCTTATGAAGGAGAATCTGGAGGTTATGCTCACGGAATTTTTGGAATTGGAATAAAAAGTAATCAATTTTTAAATAATAAATTTTCTACATTCATAGAATTGGCATTTGGTGTTGCTGGTGGTGGAAGAGTTGATTCCGGAGAAGGGATTTTAGTAAGACCCACAATTGGTTTGAATTATCACATGAATGATGATTTTTCAATTAATGCCTCTGGGGGTCAAATGTGGTCGCCTTTTGGAAATGTAAATTCATCAAACATCAATATTGGATTATCTTATGGATTGTCTATTTTAAACACAAGAAAATAAAAAATAATATTAAAATTAGAATATGAACAACGGAATTTATGCAAAATTCACCACTCCAAAAGGTGAAATTTTAGTACAATTAGAATACGAAAAAACACCAGGAACAGTTGGAAACTTTGTAGCATTAGCAGAAGGAAATTTAGAAAATAAAATAAAACCACAAGGAACACCTTACTATAATGGTTTAAAATTTCACAGAGTTATTTCAGATTTTATGATACAGGGAGGTTGTCCTTCAGGAACTGGCTCAGGAAATCCTGGTTATAAATTTGAAGACGAATTTCATCCAGAATTGAAACACAATAAACCAGGCAAATTGGCAATGGCAAACTCTGGCCCTGCAACAAATGGAAGTCAGTTTTATATTACCCACGTTCCTACTCCATGGCTTGATGGAAAACATACTGTTTTTGGATCAGTAATTGAAGGTCAAGATGTAGTTGATGCAGTTGAACAAGGAGATGAAATGAGTGTTGAAATTTTACGAATTGGTGAAGAAACTCAAAACTTTAATGCAGTTGAAGCTTTTAGAAATTTTGAGGGATCAAGAGTAAAACGTGAAGAAGAAGTAAAAAGAAAACAGAAGGAATTATTAGAAACTGTTGCTGCTGATTTTGAGGAGACAGTTAGTGGTTTAAGATATCAAATTATACAAAAAGGTAATGGAAAACAAGCTGAAAAAGGCTCAAAGGTTTCTGTCCATTATAAAGGACAATTATTGGACGGAACTGTTTTTGATTCCTCATACGAAAGAAATGAGCCAATTGATTTTACAGTCGGATTTGGTCAAGTAATTGAAGGTTGGGACGAAGGAATCCAATTTTTGAAAGTTGGTGACAAAGCAAGATTCGTAATTCCATCAGATTTAGCTTACGGTGAAAGTGGTGCAGGTGGTGTAATTCCAAAAAATGCGACACTTATTTTTGATGTTGAATTGATGAAAATAAAATAAATTTTTTGTTTAAGAATAAAAAAGCTCGAGGTTTTTGAGCTTTTTTATTTAAAATTTGTCAAAAATTTAAATATTTGCTGCTAACCAATCACCCACCTCTCTGGTGCCATAAGATTTTTCTCCATCAGATAAATCTTCAGTCACAATTCCTAATGATAAAGCTCTTTCAACAACTTCTCTGATTACTTTTCCCTCTTCCATCAAACCAAAATTTTCGAACATCATTGCAGCAGACAATACAGTTGCCATTGGATTTGCGATATTTTTTCCAGTTGCTTGCGGATAAGAACCATGAATTGGCTCAAACAAACCAATATCAGAACCTATTGAAGCACTTGGCATTAATCCCATAGAACCTGAAATTACGGATGCTTCATCTGTCAAAATATCTCCGAATAAATTTTCAGTAATCAAAACATCATAACTGTTTGGCCATTGCACCAAACGCATAGCAACTGCATCCACAAATTCATATGAAACTATCACTTCAGGATAGTCTTTTTCCATGGCTTGCACAGTTTCTCTCCACAATCTTGACGTTTCTAACACATTTGCTTTGTCAACACAGCATAATTTTTTACTTCTAGTCATCGCTAATTCAAAACCCTTTTTCGCCAATCGCTGAACCTCATGTCTTGAGTACACACAATTGTCAAAAGCGGTTTCACCGTTGTCTCTTCTTCCTTTTTCGCCAAAATAAATTCCTCCTGTTAATTCTCTTAAAAAAACCAAATCAGTTCCTTCAATTCGCTCTCTTTTCAAAGGTGATTTATCCAATAATGATGGAAACGTAAATGTTGGCCTCACATTTGCAAACAAGCCTAATTTTTTTCTCATTTTAAGCAATCCTTGCTCAGGACGCACTTTTGCTGAAGGATCATTGTCATATTTTGGATGCCCAATGGCACCAAATAATACAGCATCAGAAGTGATACAAATTTCATGCGTTTCATCAGGATAAGGTTCACCAACTGCATCAATGGCTGCTGCACCTGTCAAAGCTGGTCTCCAAGTAATTTCGTGCCCAAATTTTTGTGCAATCGCATCCGAAACTTTAACTGCTTGGTCTATCACTTCAGGTCCAATTCCATCTCCTGCTAATACTGCTATTTTTAATTTCATTTTTTTTGCTTTAAGTTATTGGCTAATGGCTATTCGCTCAGGGCACAACAAATAATTTAATTTGATTTTTTCAATTTGCTAAATGCTAAAAGCGAAAAGCCTTTTATATAATATTCAACATTTTTTCGGTGGCTTTGATTGCAGAAACTGTTTGATCTGAATCTAAACCTCTTGTAATAAACTCTTTAGTTTCACTTTTCCAAGTGATAATTGTTTCGCACAAAGCATCAGAATTACTTCCTGGCGGAATTCGAACTGCATAATCAATCAAATTTGGAATGATTTTTTTACTATGAGTTTTGTATAATTTTTTCAACGCATTCATAAAAGCGTCAAATTGTCCATCACCTTGAGCATGTGCTTCATATAAAACGCCTTCTACCTTTAACATCAGAGTTGTAGATGGTTTCAATCCTTTAGCATGACCCAAAACATAATTTTCAACAACTACCCTTCTTTCAATTTCTCCACTATCCAGCACATCAGAAATGATGTAAGGCAAATCTTCTTGAGAAACGACTTCTTTTTTATCACCCAATTCTATGATTCTTTGGGTCACTTTTTTCAGTTCGTCATCATTCAAACTAATTCCTAAATCTTGTAAATTTTTCTGAATATTTGCTTTTCCAGAAGTTTTTCCTAGCGCATATTTTCGTTTTCTTCCAAAACGTTCAGGCATTAAATCGTTAAAATACAAATTGTTTTTATTATCTCCATCTGCATGAATTCCAGCAGTTTGTGTAAATACATTGGCACCAACAATTGGTTTATTTACAGGAATTCTGAATCCAGAAAAATTCTCGACAAGCTTACTCACTTTGTGAAGCGCCGTTTCTTTTACCGTAATTTTTACGTCTTTCAAAAAATCATTTATGACAGCAATTGTGCTTGCCATAGGCGCATTTCCTGCACGCTCACCCATTCCGTTTATAGTCAAATGCAAACCATTTACGCCAGCTTTTACTGCTTCCATAACATTGGCAACTCCTAAATCATAATCATTATGACCATGAAAATCGAAATGTATATTAGGGAATTGTTCACGAACTTCTGAAATAAATTGAAAAGTTTCTGACGGAGTTAAAATCCCTAAAGTATCTGGCAATAAAATGCGTTCAATTGGTTGTGAGGCTAGAAAGGTCAAATATTCAAAAACATATTCCTTTGAATTTTGCATTCCATTTGACCAATCTTCCAAATAGACATTGGTTTTAATATGGTTTTTTTGAGCTAATTCAATTATTTTTTTGATGTCTGAAAAATGTTGTTCAGGTGTTTTTTTTAACTGATGTGTCAAGTGATTTAAAGAGCCTTTTGTTAATAAATTTTGAACTTTTGCACCAGAAACCAACATCCAATCTATTGATTTTCCTTCATCAACAAAGGTTAATACTTCTATTTTCTCAATTAAATTTTGCTGAGTTGCCCATTCTGTGATTTTCTTCACAGCTTGCATTTCGCCATCAGAAACCCTGGCAGAAGCAATTTCAATACGATCAACATTTAATTCTTCTAGTAATAATTTTGCAATTGTTAATTTTTCGGATACAGAAAAAGACACTCCAGATGTTTGTTCTCCATCTCTGAGTGTGGTGTCCATGATTTCAATTTTTCTGGGCTCCATAAACTAAAAAAATTAAAAAGGTCTTGCTGTTGAGAAAGCAGTGATTTCGTCTTCGATATTTTTTAAATAATCAATATCGTCAAAACCATTTAACATATTATCTTTTTTGTAAGGATTGATATGAAATTTTTCAGATGCTCTAGTTGACAAAAGTGTCACAGTTTGACTTGGTAAATCTACTTTTATTAGGGTTTTTGAATCCGCGAAAATTGCATCAAACAGCAAATCTGCAAAACTTGCAGAAACTTGTACTGGCAAAACACCAATATTCAAACAATTATTTTTGAAAATATCTGCAAAAGCTGATGAAATTACACAACGCAATCCATAATCATACACAGCCCAAGCTGCGTGTTCACGGGAGGAACCTGAACCAAAATTTCGACCACCAACTAAGATTTTTGAACCCGCATAAATTTCTTTATTCAAGGGAAAATCAGCTTTTGGAGTGCCATCAGCATTGTAACGCCAATCTCTGAAAAAATTATCACCAAAACCTTGACGCTCAGTAGCTTTCAAAAAACGAGCTGGAATAATTTGGTCTGTATCTACATTTTCTATGGGTAATGGAACTGCTGTACTTGTTAATGTTACAAATTTATCGTAAGCCATATTTTTTTGTTTTTAAAGTTTCAAGTTTTTAAAGTTTAACTTCAAAAACTGGAACTTATATATTTTAATTTAAAAGTTATTTTCTAACTTTTTCCCTTTATAAATTTTCTACTTTCTAACCAACCATCAAAACCCTAGGGTCAGTTACAACTCCTTTTACTGCTGAAGCTGCTGCTACTAAAGGCGAAGCTAAAAGTGTTCTTGAACCTGGTCCTTGACGTCCTTCAAAATTTCTGTTAGAGGTTGAAACAGCTAATTTTCCTGCAGGAACTTTATCATCATTCATTGCTAAACATGCAGAACATCCTGGTTCTCTTAACTCAAAACCTGCATCAGTAATGATTTTGTCCAAACCTTCTTCTTTGATTTGGTCAACCACTTTATGTGAACCTGGCACCAACCAAGCAATAACGTAATCCGCTTTTTTTTGTCCTTTTACAATCGAACAAAATGCTCTAAAATCTTCAATTCTTCCATTTGTACAGGAACCTAAAAAGACATAATCGATTTTTTTACCAATCATACTTTCACCTTCATTGAAGTGCATGTATCCCAAAGATTTTTTATAGGTTTCAACGCTACCTTCAATTTGAGAAGCATTTGGAATTGATTTTGTTACGCCTATTCCCATACCTGGATTGGTTCCGTAAGTAATCATAGGTTCAATTTCGGCAGCATCATAATTAAATTCAATGTCAAAAGTAGCATTTTCATCAGTATGAAGCGTTTTCCAATATTCCATTGCTTTGTCCCAATCTTTTCCTTTTGGAGTTAAGGCGCGCCCTTTTATATAGTCAAAAGTTTTTACATCGGGAGCAATCATTCCTCCTCTTGCGCCCATTTCTATGGATAAATTACATACTGTCATCCGTCCTTCCATAGACATCTCTCTAAAAACATCTCCAGCATATTCTACAAAATAACCTGTAGCTCCAGATGTAGTTTGTTGCGAAATGATAAATAATGCAACGTCTTTTGGAGTGACTCCCAAACCTAATTTACCATTAATATTAATGCGCATTTTCTTAGGTTTTGGTTGCATAATGCACTGAGTTGACAACACCATTTCCACTTCTGATGTCCCAATTCCGAAAGCAATTGCACCAAAAGCACCATGAGTAGATGTGTGAGAATCTCCACAAACAATGGTTGCGCCAGGTAATGTAATTCCGTTTTCAGGACCTACAACATGCACGATTCCGTTGTTTTTATCTCCCAAACCCCAATGTGAAATTCCGTGTTTTGCGGCATTTCTCTCTAAAGCATCTAACTGATTTGCAGAAAGTGCATCTTCAACAGGTAAATGTTGATTAATTGTTGGTGTATTATGGTCGGCAGTTGCAAAAGTTTTCTCTGGATATAAAACCGTGTTTCCTCTACTTTCCAAACCTAAAAAAGCTACAGGACTTGTAACTTCGTGAATAAAATGACGATCGATAAAAAATACATCTGGACCATCTTTTATACTTCGAACTACATGCGAATCCCAAACTTTATCAAACAATGTTTTTGCCATATTTTTATAATTTTCTGTTGTATTTTCTACTAACTTTCAAAAATAAACTTTAAAATGTTTGATGCAATTTTAATCTACTTTATATCATTATATCCAACTGTTATTCAAAAGTACATATAATTGATTTATAGATATTTAAATCATTTTAAAATACGATGTCTATTTAAATAGGTTGAATTTTATTTTTGATTAATTATGATTATAAATCTTATTTTCATAAAAAAAGCATCCAAAATTGGATGCTTTATATTTTTAAGAGAAAATCATTATTTGCTCAAATACATTTTTCTTCTTGCATACAAATTATAAAATTCGTCATCTTTTAAGTTGTCAATAAAAAGAATACTTTCTCCTGTTGATTTCATTTCTGGACCCAGTTTTTTGTTCACATTCGGAAATTTATTAAAAGAGAAGACCGGTTGTTTAATCGCATACCCTTCCAATTGAGGATTGAATTTGAAATCGGTTACTTTGTTATGACCTAACATTACTTTGGTTGCGTAATTCACATAAGGTTCTTTGTATGCTTTTGCAATGAAAGGCACTGTTCTTGAAGCTCTTGGATTAGCTTCAATAATATAAACAACATCGTCTTTGATGGCAAATTGAATGTTAATCAATCCCACTGTTTTCAGAGCTCTTGCAATTGTATGAGTGTGATCTATGATTTGTTGCATTACCAAATCACCCAAATTAAAGGCTGGCAAAGTAGCATTTGAATCTCCAGAATGAATTCCACAAGGTTCAATATGCTCCATAATTCCTATGATATAAACGTTTCCATCAGCATCACAAATGGAGTCTGATTCTGCTTCAATGGCACCATCTAAATAATGATCTAACAATAATTTGTTGTTCGGAATTTTTCGCAATAAACCAACAACGTGTTCCACTAAATCCTCTTTGTTGATGACAATTTTCATTCCTTGACCACCCAAAACATAACTTGGCCTTACCAAAATCGGAAAATCTAATTCGTCTGCCAAAGCTAAAGCTTCATCAGCGGTTTCTGCGATACCAAATTCTGGATATGGAATATTATTATCTTTCAATAAAGTAGAAAAACTTCCTCTGTCTTCGGCTAAATCAAGTGCTTCAAAACTAGTTCCTATGATTTTTATACCATATTTCGTTAGCTTTTCAGCCAATTTCAACGCAGTTTGACCACCTAATTGCACAATCACTCCTTCAGGTTTTTCATGTCTGATGATGTCATAAATGTGTTCCCAAAAAACAGGTTCGAAATACAATTTATCAGCAGTATCAAAATCTGTAGAAACTGTTTCAGGATTACAGTTGATCATAATGGTTTCATAACCACATTCTGCAGCCGCTAAAACTCCGTGAACACAACAATAATCGAATTCAATTCCTTGCCCAATTCTGTTAGGTCCAGAACCCAAAACAACGATTTTTTTCTTTTCAGTAACAATACTTTCATTTGCGATGATGATTTCGCCATCAGCAGTTTCAATTTCGTTTTCGAAAGTGGAATAATAATAAGGCGTTTTCGCTTTGAATTCGGCTGCGCAAGTATCTACCAATTTATAAACACGTTGGACTTTTAGCTCTTCTCTTTTGTTATAAACTTGACTTTCAAAACAGTCTAACATGTGCGCAATTTGCCTGTCACCATAACCTTTTTGTTTGGCTTCCAACAATAAATCTCTCGTAATTGTATCAATTGAATAGTTAGAAATTTCTTTCTGAAGTTGAAATAATTCTTCGTATTGTTTTAGATACCACATATCAATTTTTGTGATATCATAAATTTTGCTTAGGGGAATTCCCAAAGCAATTGCATCATAAATTGCAAAAACACGGTCCCAACTTGCATTGGTTAATTTTTCAATAATTTGATTGTAATCGGTATATCCTTTTCCGTCAGCTCCTAAACCATTTCTTTTAATTTCGAGAGATTGTGTTGCTTTGTGAAGCGCCTCTTGAAAAGAACGTCCAATTCCCATTACCTCTCCAACAGATTTCATTTGCAATCCTAAAGTTCGGTCTGAACCTTCGAATTTATCAAAATTCCAACGCGGAATTTTTACAATTACATAATCTAAAGTTGGTTCAAATAAAGCGGATGTTGATTTAGTAATCTGATTTTGAAGTTCATCCAAAGTATAACCAATGGCTAATTTTGTGGCTATTTTTGCAATTGGATATCCAGTTGCTTTACTTGCCAATGCTGATGATCTTGAAACTCTTGGATTGATTTCAATCGCAATAATATCCTCTTTTTCATCCGGAGAAACTGCAAATTGAACATTACAACCTCCTTCAAAATCACCAATAGAACGCATCATTTTAATGGCCATATCACGCATTCTCTGATACGTTTTATCAGAGAGTGTCATTGCAGGTGCCACTGTTATAGAATCTCCTGTATGAATTCCCATTGGATCCATATTTTCGATAGAACAAATAATCACAACATTGTCATTTCTATCTCTTAACAATTCTAATTCATATTCTTTCCAACCCATCATTGCTTTATCAATCATCACTTCATGAATAGGTGATGCTTCTAAACCTCTGCTCAATAATTCGTCAAAATCTTCTGCTTTATAAACAATGGATGCTCCTGCTCCACCCAAAGTATAAGAAGAACGAATTACCAAAGGAAATCCAAATTCTTGTGCAATTTCTTTACCTTTTAGAAAGGAAGTTGCGGTTGCTTGAGGCGCCATTGGAATGTCAATTTTCAACATCAATTCTCTAAATTGCTCTCTATCTTCAGTAATATTGATAGCGTTAATATCAACTCCAATTAATTTAACGTTAAAATCTTTCCAAATTCCTTTGTCATCTGCTTCAATACATAAATTCAATGCTGTTTGACCTCCCATTGTTGGTAAAACTGCATCAATTTGAGGATGCTCTTTTAAAATTTTTATAATTGATTTTGTCGTCAATGGCAACAAATAAATATGATCAGCCATAGAAGGATCTGTCATAATTGTTGCTGGATTTGAATTGATTAAAATAGTTTCAATTCCGTCTTCTCTTAATGAACGCAAAGATTGTGAACCTGCATAATCAAATTCGCAAGCTTGTCCGATAACAATAGGTCCAGATCCGATAATTAAAACTGATTTTATGTCGTTTCTTTTTGGCATAGTAAGTAGTTGTAATTTATGAGTTTGTAAAAATAATTAGTTGATAGGTGTAAAAAAAGGTGTTACTTAAAAAGTAACACCTTATATATTAACATTTGTTGATCATTTATTTTTTTGGTCTTGATTCAGATGAAACAGTCAATTTTTTTCTTCCTTTCGCTCTTCTACGTGCCAACACTTTTCTACCATTAGCAGAAGCCATTCTTTCTCTGAAACCGTGTTTGTTTCTTCTCTTTCTTTTTGATGGTTGGTATGTTCTTTTGCTCATTGCTTTATTTCTTAAATATCTTCTAAACTAATTTTGTTTACCTTAAACGCCCCTTATTTAAAGCGTTGGCAAATATACAACTGTTTTTAATATTGACAAATAGTATTTAAAAAAAATCAAAAAATATTTTTAATCACTTAAAATGAATATTTTTTGAATGTTTTTATACTTTTTTATTTGTGATAAAATCTTTAAATCTTACTTTTGCCCAAACCTAACAAGACCATGCACAATACCAAATACGTTTTTGTCACAGGAGGCGTAACTTCGTCACTTGGAAAAGGAATTATAGCTGCTTCATTAGCAAAATTACTCCAAGAAAGAGGTTTTTCTGTAACCATTCAAAAATTAGATCCATATATCAATATTGATCCAGGAACCCTAAATCCTTATGAACATGGCGAATGTTATGTGACAGATGATGGCGCAGAAACTGATCTAGATTTAGGTCATTATGAGCGTTTTTTAAACATTCCAACAAGTCAAGCAAACAACGTAACTACTGGAAGAATTTATCAATCTGTCATTAACAAAGAGCGAAAAGGTGAATTTCTTGGAAAAACGGTTCAAGTAATTCCTCATATTACGGATGAAATCAAACATCGAATTCAAATTTTGGGTGAAACTGGTGATTATGATATTGTAATTACCGAAATTGGCGGCACTGTTGGTGATATTGAATCCTTACCATATGTAGAATCTGTGCGTCAATTGTTGTGGGAAAAAGGAAATGAAAATGCGATTGTAATTCACTTAACTTTGGTTCCTTATTTAGCTGCAGCTGGCGAATTGAAAACTAAACCAACACAACATTCCGTAAAAATGTTGATGCAAAGTGGCGTAAGTCCTGATATTTTAGTATGTAGAACTGAACATCATATTTCAGATGATATCAGACGTAAATTGGCGTTATTTTGCAATGTCAAAAAAGAGGATGTCATTCAATCTATTGATGCAAAAACGATTTACGATGTTCCAAATTTGATGTTGGAAGAAGGTTTAGATGAAGTAGTTTTGAGAAAATTACATTTATCAACTGAAAAAAAACCAGCATTAATTGAGTGGAATGAATTCCTACGAAAACATAAAAATCCGACTTCACATGTAGAAATTGCATTGATTGGAAAATATATTGAATTGCAAGATTCATACAAATCTATTACAGAAGCTTTTATCCATGCTGGTTCAACCAACGAAACAAAAGTAAATGTAAGATGGGTGCATTCTGAAAGTTTAGAACTTGATAATTTTGAAGAAAAATTAAGCGGTGTCAACGGAATTTTAGTAGCTCCAGGCTTTGGTGATCGAGGGGTTGAAGGAAAAATCAGCGCAGTAAAATATGCTAGAGAACATAACATTCCTTTTTTTGGAATTTGTTTGGGAATGCAGATGGCAGTGATTGAATTTGCAAGAAGTGTCCTGAGTTTGCAAGATGCTTTTTCAACAGAAATGAAAAGTGATTGCAAAAATCCCGTAATCAATTTGATGGAAAGTCAGGAAAATATTAGTGAAAAAGGCGGTACAATGCGTTTGGGAGCTTGGGATTGCAAGATTTCTAAAAACTCAAAAGCATTTGAAGTGTACCAAACTGAAAATATAAAAGAACGTCACAGACACAGATATGAGTTTAACAATCAGTATTTATCGGAATTTGAAAATGCAGGAATGTTTGCCACTGGAACCAATCCAAAAACTGGTTTGGTTGAGATTGTGGAAATTACAAATCATCCCTGGTTTTTGGGCGTTCAATACCATCCAGAATATAAAAGTACAGTTTTAAAACCTCATCCTTTGTTTGTCGATTTTATCAAAGCTGCCTTAAAACAGTCAAAAAAATAATTTCGGAACACTGTTTGAAACACTAACAGAATTAAAATATAACAACATAAAACCACAGTAAAACTGGGTTTTTAATTACATTTGTGGTAGTTTTATCAAGAAAATTCTTGATTTGCTGACAAATTGACATTTATACACACACATGGAAGAAAAAAAATTTGACTACAATTCGCTGATTGGAATGATACTTTTAGGAGCGATTATGCTTTGGTATTTCAATACAAATGCACCAGAAATTACTCCAGAATCTACCATAACAAGTGTTGAAAAAGTTTCTAAAAAAAATGCTCCAAAAAAAGAGGTTATTCCAACAAATACTGCTTCTTTTTCAAACGATTCAATCAAAGAAATTGAATATAAAAATAAATTGGGCGCATTTGTTATGAGTGCAATGCAAGCGCAAGAAGGTACTACAATCTTAGAAAATGAGTTGGTCAAATTAACGATTGATAATAGAGGTGGACAAATTATTGAAGCATTACTTAAGAATTATAAAACTCATGATTCTTTGCCTTTGTATCTAATTAAGGAAAATAATGCTTCTTTTAATATCAATTTTGGAACTTCTGATAATCGAATTTTAAATACTAAAGA
>DDMS01000067.1 GCA_002340765.1 Flavobacteriaceae bacterium UBA2540
CAGATGATTTGGGAAGAAATTTTCAACTTCAAATAAAAATTAATTATTAAAAATTTTAAAAAACAAAAATATGAAAAAATATATTTTAGTATTTAGTACAATGATTGCAATGACGCTAACATCTTGTTCAAATGATGATCCAGAAATCATCAATGAAGAGGAAGTAATCACTACTTTAGAAGTAACTTTAATTCCACAAGGTGGAGGAACAACAGTAACTTTAGTAAGTCGTGATTTAGATGGAGATGGACCCAATGCTCCTGTTGTCTCTGTTTCTGGAGCATTACAGGCCAATAAAACATATGCTGGAACTGCTAAAGTGTTGAATGAAACAGAAACTCCTGCTGAAAACATTACTTTAGAAGTGGAAGAAGAAGGTGATGAGCACCAATTTTTCTATACGTTTTCTAATAGTATCGCAACTGTAGCTTACACAGATCAAGATAAAAATGGAAGACCCATTGGAATTACTTTTAATTTAACAACAACCTCTGCTGGAATTGGAAACTTGACAGTGACTTTGCGTCATGAGCCAAATAAAAATGCTACTGACGTTGTTGGAGGAAATATCACAAATGCTGGTGGAGAAACAGATGTGGAAGCAACTTTTAATTTGAACGTAAATTAATTTTTCACAAATAATTGTATGATAAAAGCGGGTTTTTACTCGCTTTTATTTTTCTTTGCAGTATGTATGTAGAACACAAAGGCGCGCGCATTTTTTATGAAGTTGAAGGCACAGGAAATGCCCTTATTTTGATTCATGGTTTTTTAGAAAATTCAACTATGTGGAAATCAGTAATCCCTTCACTTTCAATAAGAAACAAGGTGATTTCAATTGATTTATTAGGTCATGGAAAATCAGATTGTTTGGGATATGTGCATTCCATGGAACTGTTTTCAGAAACCATTGATGCTGTTTTAAAACACTTAAAAATCAAAAAATGTACGCTTATTGGACATTCTTTAGGGGGTTATGTTGCATTGGCTTTTGCAGATAAAAATCCCGCAAAAGTTAAAGGATTGTGCTTGCTAAATTCCACTTCAAACGAAGATTCTGAGGATCGAAAAGACATCAGAACAAGAGCCAATAAAATGGTACAAATCAATTTTGAGAGTATGGTGAAAATTTCGATTTCAAATTTGTTTTATCAGGAAAATGTTGCGCTTTTTACCTCTGAAATCGAAATCCTGAAAAAAGAAGCGCTCACAACCTCTTTGCAAGGATATATGGCTGCACAAGAAGGCATGAAAATAAGACCAAATAGAAATCATATTTTGACCAATGGTACTTTTAAAAAAATACTAATTATTGGCGAAAATGATCCTGTGTTGGATGCTAAAATTTCTTCAGAAGAAGCACAAAAAACAAATACTGAATTTGTAGTTTTTTCTGGTGGACATATGAGTTATATTGAGAATAAATTGGAGTTAATCACTACTTTAAAACAATTTATAAATTAAAATTTATAAATCATTATATCGTGAAATAGTCATTTAAGTCATTAAATATTGCTAAATTTAAAAAAAATGGAAACTAAAGAAGATTATTTAGAAGCTCATTATGTGCAAAGAAGTAACTGGCTTCGCGCAACAGTTTTGGGCGCAAATGACGGAATTATTTCAACTGCAAGTTTGGCAATTGGTGTTACCGCCGCAAGTTTAACGAGAGAACCTATTTTGTTGGCAACTATTGCAGGGGTTGTTGCAGGCGCACTTTCTATGGCTGCAGGCGAGTACGTTTCTGTTAGTTCACAAACAGATATTGAAAACGCTGATATCGAAAGAGAAAAAAAAGAACTTGAGGAAATGCCAGAGATGGAATTGCAAATGCTTGCTCAAATTTATGAAGAGCGTGGTTTAAAAAAAGAAACTGCACTTATTGTTGCAAAAGAATTAACAGAAAAAGATGCTTTAGGCGCACATGTGAGAGATGAGTTGGGCATCAATGAAATTAATCAAGCAAACCCAATTCAGGCAGCATTAACTTCTGGGGCTGCATTTACAGTTGGTGGTGCTTTGCCTTTGTTGGTCACTATTTTTGCCCCTATTGATTTGATGGAATATTATCTTTATGGTTTTACAATTATTTCACTAATTATTTTAGGAGTGATTTCAGCTAAAACTGGAGGGTCTAGAATAAGAAAAGCAGTAATCAGAATCGTGATTTGGGGAACAATTGCAATGGTTTTATCAGGGTTTGTAGGCTATCTTTTTGGAGTAAATATCTAAGGTTTTATCAAGCCTTAAATAATCAATACAGATTATTAGATAAATTTTATTAATAAAAAAATCTTTTGTTTTTTAATAAAACTAAAAATCCCGAAATTATTCGGGATTTGCTATAATCTTTATTTTCGAAAAACTATATTTCCAATGCTTTTTCAACATTATTGTTCATCAAAATTTCGATGGGTTTTTCTAATCCTTCTTTTACAGCAACTAAAAACCCTACAGATTCTCGACCGTCAATAATTCTGTGATCATAAGAAAGTGCCACATACATTATTGGTCTAATCACCACTTGTCCATTTTCCGCAACAGGTCTGTTGACAATATTGTGCATTCCCAAAATTGCACTTTGAGGAGGATTGATAATCGGTGTTGATAACATAGACCCAAAAACACCACCATTGGTGATGGTAAAAGTTCCTCCAGTCATTTCATCTATAGTGATTTGGCCATCTCTCGCTCTTAATGCCAAGCGTTTTACTTCGCTTTCAACTCCTCTAAAGGTTAAGTTTTCAGCATTTCTGATAACAGGAACCATCAAGCCTTTTGGGCCAGAAACTGCAATAGAAATGTCATGAAAATCATTGATTACTTGGAAATCTCCGTCAATCATAGAATTCACTTCTGGATACATTTTTAACGCTCTCACAACTGCCAGCGTAAAAAACGACATAAAGCCCAAACCAACATTGTGTTTTGCAGCAAAAGCATCTTTATATTTTGTGCGTAAATCAAAAATTGGTTGCATGTTTACTTCATTAAAAGTAGTTAACATGGCTGTTTCGTTTTTTACAGCAACCAAACGTTCTGCCACTTTTCTGCGCAACATTGACATTTTTTTACGCTCAGTATTTCTAGAACCGTTTGAAAGTTTTGATCCCATTGAAGGCACAGCATTTACCGCATCATCTTTGGTGATTCTTCCATCTTTTCCAGTTCCATTTACTGCTGAAGATTCAATTCCTTTTTCAGCCAGCACTTTTTTTGCTGCAGGAGATGCTGTTCCAGAAGCGTACGTTGTGGTTGGTTGTTGGTTAATAGTTGTTGGTTGTTGGTTGTTGGTTGTTGGTGATGGTTGGCTAATTGGTTTTGGTTCTTCTTTCTTTTCTGAAGATTTAGGTTGCTCATTTCCTGAAGGTTTTGCAGCACTTGTATCAATCAAACAAACAATTGAACCCACAGCAACAGCATCACCTTCAGCTGCTTTCAAAGTAATAATTCCACTTTCTTCAGCTGGCAATTCAAGGGTTGCTTTGTCCGAATCTACTTCTGCAATTGGTTGATCTTTTTCAACATAATCTCCGTCTTCAACTAACCAAGTTGCAATTTCTACCTCTGTAATTGATTCTCCTGGAGAAGGAACTTTCATTTCTAAAATCATCAGTTCTTATTTTATTTTGGCTGAAATTTTATCAGCAATTTATTAATTTTTTTTAATATTTGGACGTTTTAAAAGGCTTTCCACTATATCTTTTTTGGTTTGTTTTCGATAAAAATTTGTTCATTCTTTAAAAAATTTACTTGAACTGATAGCAAAAAAGGATGCCGTTTCAATACTTAACGCAATTTACTCATTATTAAAAACACTATCAATTACAGCTCTATGACGTTTTTTAAATCGTGTACTTGAACCAGCTGCAGGAACTGAATAATAGTTTAAAGAGCGAACTTTTAAATTGACCAATTCAAAACGTTGCAACATAAAACTCCATGCACCCATATTTCTTGGTTCTTCTTGTGCCCAAATATATTCTTGAATAGCTGGATATCTGTCAATTACTTTTTGAATTTTTTCAGTGTGTAGTGGAAATAATTGTTCAATTCTCACCAAAGCAATGTCTTCTCTTTCTAATTTTTCTCTTTCTTCTAACAAATCGTAATAGAATTTCCCTGAACAAAAAACCAATTTTATTGCATTTTTTGGGGCTAAAACATCATCAATCACTTCTTGAAATTCTCCAGTAGCTAAATCTTGAATTGAGCTTACCACTTTTGGATGACGCAATAAACTTTTTGGAGTGAAAACAATCAATGGTTTGCGATAATTTCGTTTCATTTGACGACGCAACAAATGATAAAAATTATTTGGAGTTGTACAATTTGCAACTGTCATATTATCTTCACCACACAATTGTAAATATCTTTCAATTCTTGCAGATGAATGTTCAGAACCTTGACCTTCATATCCATGAGGGAGCAACACAACAATGCCGTTTTGAACTTTCCATTTATCTTCAGCAGCAGCAATATATTGGTCAAATATGATTTGTGCTCCGTTTGAAAAATCTCCAAACTGAGCTTCCCAAATAGTCAATGTATTTGGATGTGCCATGGCATACCCATAATCAAAACCTAAAACTCCGTATTCTGACAATAACGAATTATAAATTGTCATTTGCCCTTTATTTTCAGGATTTGTATTTAATAAATTGATTCTCTCTTCTGTGATTTCGTCACGCAAAATAGCATGCCTGTGTGAAAAAGTACCTCTTTCTACATCTTGTCCAGAAATTCTTACATTAAATCCTTCTTCCATCAAACTTCCATACGCTAAGTTTTCTGCCATTCCCCAATCCAATTGGTTGGTTTCAAAAACCATGCTTGCTCTTCCTTCTAAAATGCGTTCTGCTTTTTTTACAAATTTTACGCCTTCAGGAACTGTAGAAACTATTTTCGCAATATTTTTTAATTTATCTTCTGGATAGCTTGTTTTTTCTGGAGCCAACATTGCCGATAAATCTTGACGCACAAATCCTTCCCAAGTGGATTGCATAAATTCAATTACTTTTGAATTTTTATCTTCTTTAGACAAATCAAATTCACGATCCAACATTTCTTTGAATTCCTCTGTAATTGAATCCAAATATGCATTATCAATAACTCCTTCTGATATTAATTTTTGCGCATAAATTTCTTTTGGATTTTTGTGTTTTGCAATGGCTTTGTATAATTTTGGTTGTGTAAAACGAGGTTCATCACCTTCATTATGCCCATATTTTCTATACCCTAACAAATCAATAAATACATCTGCTTTGAAACGCATTCTGAATTCTAACACCATTTCCATAGCATGGCAAACTGCCTCAATATCATCAGCATTTACGTGTAAAACAGGAGAAAGTGTGACTTTTCCAACATCTGTGCAATAGGTACTTGAACGAGCGTCTAAATAATTTGTAGTAAAACCTATTTGATTATTTACCACAACATGAACTGTCCCTCCAGTTTTATAGCCGTTTAATTTTGCCATTTGCACAATTTCATAGGCTATTCCTTGACCAGCAATTGCAGCATCCCCATGAATAATAATTGGTAATATTTTGCTTGAATCTCCGTTGTATTTTTTATCAATTTTAGCACGCGTAATACCCTCAGCTACAGCAGCAACTGTTTCTAAGTGAGAAGGATTGGGTACTAAATTCATGATAATTTCACTCCCATTTCTGAAAGTTTTACTTAGTGTAATTCCTAAGTGGTATTTTACATCACCGTCAATATCTTCTTCTTCAAAATCTTTCCCTTCAAATTCACTAAATAAATCCCTTACTGGCTTTTTGAAAATATTTACCAATGTGTTTAATCGGCCTCTATGAGCCATTCCTAAAACACATTCTTTTACACCAAATTTTTCCGCTGCATCTCTTAGCAAAACACTAATTCCAGGTATTAATGCTTCTCCTCCTTCTAATGAAAAACGTTTTTGACCAACATATTTTGTTTGTAAAAAATTTTCAAAAGTAACTGCTTGATTTAATTTTGATAAAATATATTTCTTAGCGTCTGGTGAATAATTTGGATGGTTGTCATTTTGATTCAATCGAGATTGCCACCAATTTATTTTTTCAGGATTTCTCATATACATATATTCAACCCCAATAGAATCACAATAAATAGTTTGTAAATGTTGAATAATTGTTGCCAAAGTTGTTTTTCCTAATCCTATTACTTGACCTGCAGAAAATTCTTTTTGAAGGTCTTCATTTAACAAACCAAAAGTTTCGATAGCTAAAGAGGGATGATACTGCCTTCGTTCTCTTACGGGATTTGTTTTGGTAAAAAGATGTCCTCTTGTTCTATATCCATTAATTAAATCCACCACTAAAAACTCCTTTTTAACCTCTTGAGGGATTTCTTGAGAAGATTCTTGTATTTTTATAGGACGTTCGTGATCTTTGAAAGAATAATGCTCATTTGCTAAATCATATCCTTGAAAAAAGCTTCTCCAGCTTGGTTCAATTGCATCAGGATTTATTAAATATTGGTCATATAAATCGGCTATAAAGCCTATGTGAGCTGCGTTTAAGAACGAAAATTTGTCCATATAATAGTTTGCGCTTTTTAGAAAGCTTATTATTTGTGCAAAAATACAATTTTTAAGATTAAAGCCTTGTTTTTTGTAATATTAATAATTAAACTTTTATTAAAAAAATAAAAATATTTTTGCCTATATATCAAAAAGATATATATTTGCACTCGCCAAACACAAATTGTGTAGCAAACTCCTCCTTAGCTCAGTTGGTTAGAGCATCTGACTGTTAATCAGAGGGTCCTTGGTTCGAGCCCAAGAGGAGGAGCAAAATAAACAATGGTTTATCTGCTTTATTTAAAAGTCTGCGAAAGTAGCTCAGGGGTAGAGCATCACCTTGCCAAGGTGAGGGTCGCGGGTTCAAATCCCGTCTTTCGCTCATAAAAAAAATAATTGCCAATGCTGAAGTGGTGGAATTGGTAGACACGCTGGACTTAAAATCCAGTGAGCAGTAATGCTCGTGCGGGTTCAATTCCCGCCTTCAGTACAAATAAAAACCTCAACTAACTGATTATAAGTTACTTGGGGTTTTTTATTAGTGTATTTGTACGGTTATTGTACGGTAAATTACTCTTAGCTTCAAAAAAACGCCAAAAATCCTAGACAAAATTATAAAAACAACACCCCCCTATCAATTTTAAAAGT
>DDMS01000007.1:0-15234 GCA_002340765.1 Flavobacteriaceae bacterium UBA2540
ACTTATGAGTTGAACTTACAATTAATTATATTAGAAAAATATTCCAATACAATTTCTACTTCTATTTTAAGTATTTTCATTTGCACAAGAATTGATTTCTATCAAAGTTTCTGTGCCGAATAATACTGACGATGTTTTTATTTTGGCAATCAAGAAAGTTTAGGAAACTGGCAGCCAAACAAAGTTAAAATGAATCAAATTTCAGCATATGAAATGGAAATTTCATTGAATTTAACGTGTCCTTCAGAATTTAAATTTACTCATGAAAATTGGGAAAGCGAAGCAATTATCACCAAACTTTCTCGTGAGCCAAACTTTATCTTGAATGAAAAACCGCAACAATCGTTGTTTTATAGTATTTTAAGGTTGGACAGACCAAATCAATGAGTTTTCTACTTTTAGCAAATCCAATATTTCTGAGATTTCTTCAAAAATTTTAAACCAAAATTTCTTCAAAATCCAATGATTTTTCAGTATCCGCAAATAGAGGAGCAGTTTCTATTGATGGAATTGTGAGTTTACGTTTCGTTAGATCAATCCAAGCTCCATAGACTTTTATAATTGCTGATAATTTTCCTGTTTCATTAAAAACTTCATGCGTAAATTTCCAACGTTCGTTGTTTTTTGAAAGTCCAGATAATTTTAGATCTACAGTAATATCTTCGCCCATTAAAATTTCTTTTCTGAAGTGCGTTTCTTCTGAAAACAAAATTAGTCCTAAATTCAATCTATTAAAATCATCCATCGTAAAGTTGTTTTTTTTAAAAAATCGAACTCTCACTTCTGCAGCATAATCATTATAGGCTGTGTGGCGCATGTGTTTATTTGGATCAAAATCAGCCCATTTTGTAGAAAAGTTTACTTGAAAACTCATAGTTATTTAATAAAAAAACCTGACTTTTTTTCATCAGGTGATGGTTTTTTGAATTAAAATTTAATTTTTAACAATTGTCGATTTTGTGCTAAGTTTCAATTCGCTCAATACATTTAATGCCTCAGAAACATACATATCTTTTGTCAGGTTTTTATGCCAAGCAGCCCTTTTCGAAGCCAAATCTTTATTCTCTTTAATTAAAGACATCTCATATTTTGGGGATAAAAATGTAATGTCTGATTTGTATTCAAAGACAGATGAAAATTGTTTGGCTTCCTTTTCTTTATTTTTATTATCTTTTATGAACTTTTCATAATTTAGAGAATAAGTAGCGTTTTCTTGATTTTCTTTTAGCCATTTTGCATAGTCATTTATTTTTTTAAATTTTTCGTCAGATGCAATTCTTTGTTTGCTGTTATAAACAACATCTCCAAAATTTGCATAAGAATTGGTTTGTTTATAATCTGCTTGTGCCACTTTATCCCAACCCAAAGCACCATCTAAATCTCTTTCTCCGTTTTTTAAATAACTCAATCTTGTTGGCATGGCAATATCAGAATAAACACCTTCTTTCTGAGTTGAACCGCCATTAATTCTATAAAACTTTTGGATGGTCATTTTTAAAAAACCTAAATCTTTATCATATTTAGGATAAAATTGATTAATTGGCAAAATATTTTGAACAGTTCCTTTTCCGTAAGTTTGGTTTCCTCCAAGAATTATAGCTCTTTTGTAATCTTGCATAGCTGCTGCAAAAATTTCTGATGCAGATGCTGAAAACTCATTCACCAAAACAACCAATGCCCTGTCCCATTGCATTTTTGGGTCTGTATCTTTTTTGATTACAGGATTTTCTCCTCTATATTTTACTTGAACAATAGGTCCTTGATCAATAAATAATCCCGAAATTTCGATCGCAGTTTTTAGTGAACCACCACCATTATTTCTCAAATCGATAATCAATCCTTCAACGCCTTCTGATCTTAATCGTTCAATTTCTTTTTCCATGTCTTTGGCAGAATCTCTATAATTTTCATCCGAAAAATCTATGTAGAAACTTGGCAAATCAATAATCGCGTATTTTTTGTTATTTTTCATCACAATACTCGATTTTACGAAGGTTTCACCCAATTCAACAACATCTCTTATAATTGCTATTTCTTTGGTTGTCCCATCAATTTTTTTCTTTACAGTCAATCTCACTTCTGTTCCTTTTGGGCCTTTGATAAATTTGATAGCATCATCCAAACGCATTCCAACAATGTCTAAAGGTTCTTTGCCTTTTTGAGCAACTTTCAAAATAATATCACCTTCTTCCAAATCTCCTTGTTTCCAAGCAGGACCTCCAGAAACCAATTCAAAAATCTGCGTATAAATGCCTTTTTTCTGCAAACGCGCTCCAATTCCTTCTAGTTTTCCTGATATGTTTTGGTCAAATACTTCCTTTACATTAGGTTGCATATAGGTGGTATGAGGGTCAAAACCGCTTACAATAGCATTCAAATAAGATGAAAACCAATCTTCATGTTTTAATTCATCAATTCTCATATACAATTCATCCATGCTTTTTAGCACTTCTGCTCTTGCTTCTTTTTCTAAAACAGAAAATGATTTGGTTTTATAGTTTTTATCTTTTTTAAATTTATCTATTTCAAGGGCATTTTCTTCTTGAATTCTATCTAAAGTTTGTAATTTTAGTTGCTTTCTCCAATAATCAAAAAGTTCAATATTGTTTTTTGCGAAAGGCATTTTTTCATAGTCTAAATCAACGCTTTCATCTTTATTATAATCAAAAGGTTTTGCCAAAATGCCACCATAGTAGGTTTTTGCTTTTTTAATTCTTTCTAAAAAACAACTATACACCAAATTATAAAAACTCAAATCATCTTTCAATAATTGATTGTCTATTTGATATTTATATTTTGAAAAGTCTTTAATATCCTCTTGTGTAAAATAGCGTTTACTTGGATCTAAACTCTCAATAAAATGATTAAAAACATGTTCAGAAAATTTATCATTGATGTCTTTTGAAACATAATGACCTCGCATTAAAATATTTTTTAATACAAGTATTAATACTTTGTCTTTTTCAGGATCTGCACTTTTTTCTTTAATATCATTTGCTACAATACTTGAAACATTAAATACAAATAAAAAGGCAATAAAGGCAATACCGAACTTAAATTTAGTCTTCATAAATCTACTATCGATCATATATTTAATTTTGTTTTTCTGAGTTACTAAAATAATGACAAATTTTTAATTTTTCATCTTTTTTAAAATTTCTTTACATAAAAAAATTGAATTTTATTTTTTTAATTACCTGATAATCTTTTTAAAAATTTCTTATACAATATTATAGAATTTCAGATAGCTTTACTCTTTACAAAATGTTAAAACTAAAATTGTTTAAAATAATTTACATTTGTAGGCAAAACTTTAAATATGCAAGAAAAACCCTTGATTTTAGTCACTAATGATGATGGAATAACTGCACCCGGCATCAGAGCATTAATAAAAATTATGAATACAATTGGCGAAGTTGTAGTGGTGGCTCCTGATAGTCCTCAAAGTGGAATGGGACATGCTATTACTGTTGATAATGTATTGACTTGCAATCCAATAACGATTGATGATGGACCTCAATTAGAATATACTTGCTCAGGAACACCTGCAGATTGTGTGAAAATGGCTGTGAGCGAAATTCTCAATAAAAAACCTGATTTGTGCGTTTCTGGCATCAATCATGGATCAAATTCTTCTATCAATGTGATTTATTCTGGGACAATGAGTGCAGCAATTGAAGCTGGAATCGAAGGAATTCCTGCTATCGGATTTTCATTATTAGACTTTAAATGGCATGCTGATTTTAAAGCATGTGAGGAATTCATTAAAAAAATTACATTAAATACACTTTTAAATGGTTTGCCACAAGGAATTGTTTTGAACGTAAACATTCCAAGTGTAGAAAAAGAGGAAATCATAGGTGTGAAAATTTGCAGACAAGCCGTTGGCTTTTGGAAAGAAACTTTTGATAAAAGGAAAAGTCCTTTTGGGAAAGAATATTATTGGCTTTCTGGCGAATTTATCAATAAAGACAAAGGGCAAGACACAGATGTCTATGCTTTAGAAAATAACTATATTTCTGTGGTTCCTGTTCAATTTGATTTGACAGCTCATCACATGATCCAAAAACTGAATTCTTGGGAGTTGTAAAAAAAAACATATTGATTGGGTTTTTAGTGGCAATTTTCGCCACTTTTGGGGGTGTTTTTATCTATATAGAGTATTTTTCGAGATATTCTTTTGATGAAACTTTACAATTAATTGTTGAAGGAAAATTGTACGGAAAAGTATTGTCAATTGCAGCAATTCCTAACTTGTTTGTCTTTTTTATTTATCTAAAAAAGAAACAAGATAACGAAGCAAAAGGTGTTTTACTAGCCACAATTGTAACAGCATTTATAACTCTAATTTTAAAGTTTTACTAAATGAAATATTACATCATTGCAGGCGAAGCTTCAGGAGATTTACATGGTTCAAACTTAATGAAAGCACTTTTCGAGGAAGATAAAAGTGCAGATATTCGTTTTTGGGGTGGAGATTTAATGCAAAATGTCGGCGGAACTTTGGTGAGTCATTTCAAAGAAAGGGCTTTTATGGGCTTTTTTGAAGTTGTGAAAAATTTGGTTAAAGTCTTAAATTTCATCAATTTTTGTAAAGAGGATATTTTTAAATTTCAGCCTGATGTGCTCATTTTTATAGACAATTCAGGATTCAATTTGCGAATTGCAAAATGGGCAAAACAGCACCGTTTTAGAACCAATTATTATATTTCTCCACAAGTTTGGGCAAGTAGAGCTGGCAGAATTAAAGACATTAAGAGAGACATTGATCACCTATTCGTGATTTTGCCCTTTGAAGAAGCATTTTATCAAAAATTTGATTATAAAGTGACATTTGTTGGTCATCCTTTGATTGATGCAATTGCCGATAGAACACAAGTTAGTTTGCAACAATTTAGAGAAGAATATAAGTTGTCAAACTTGCCAATTATTGCGATTTTACCCGGAAGTAGAAAGCAAGAAATTACCAAAATGCTATCAGTAATGTTGTCAATTATTGATAATTATAAAGACTATCAATTTGTGATTGCAGGCGCACCAAGTCAGGAAATTGAGTTTTACAATCAAATTATTGGTGATAAAAAAGTGGCTTTTATCAATAATAAAACCTATGATTTATTGAGCGTTTCTTATGCAGCTCTGGTAGCTTCTGGAACAGCAACGTTAGAAACTGCGTTGTTTAAAGTGCCACAAGTGGTGTGTTATAAAGGTGGAAATATCTCCTATCAAATAGCAAAACGAATCATTACATTGAAGTATATTTCTTTGGTAAATCTAATTATGGACCAAGAAGTTGTGACGGAATTAATCCAAAATAATTTCAATAAAAAGAACCTTCAAAAAGAACTTTCAAAAATCTTATCAGAAAATCATAGAGAAAAACTATTTTTGCGATATTCCGATTTAGAAAAAAAATTGGGAGGAAAAGGAGCGTCAAAAAAAGTGGCGCAAATGATTGTAGGCGGGTTAAAAAAATAACAACATGAATAAAAGTTTTTTTTTACTATTTGTAATTACTCTTTTTTTGGGTGCATGTACTTCTACGAAAGAGGCGTTTTCATAAAATAGCAAATCTATCATCAAACCCAAAAACGTGGTCGACAACGCCCTAAAATATTTAGGAACAAGATATAGATATGGAGGCACTTCAGATAAAGGAATGGATTGTTCAGGATTGGTAACTACTGCTTTCAAAGAACAAAATATTACGCTTCCAAGATCTTCTAGAGATATGGCCAAAGCAGGAAAAGAGGTGACTATAGAAAATGCAAAAAAGGGAGATATTGTCTTTTTTGTCATTAGGAATAGAAAAAAAATCATTGATCACGTTGGATTAATTACCAGTGTTAAAAAAGGGGAAGTTCAGTTTATTCATTCAACAACAATGAGAGGTGTGATTATCTCCTCAATGTATGAAAATATCTGGAAAAATACTTTTGTAAAAGCAGTTACGTTATTTTAGTTTTTCAATCAATAATTTTAGTAACTTCCACTCGCTATGAGAAAGTTACTGTATTTTTTACCCTTCCATTTTTTCCTATTTCTAATTTTAGGCATTTGTTTACAATTTTATTTTAGAATTTGGCAATTTGATTTTCAAACTCTTGCAATAATTCACCTGATTTTTTTACTGATTTTTTTGTTTCTTAACTTTCGAAAATCAGTTACTTTTTTAACTTTTATATACTTCTTTTTTGTAGGAATTTCAACTGTTTTTATTCAAAATGATGCCAATTATTCCAATTATTATGAGCGTTTTTTGAAAGATAATTCAAGTGTTGTTTTAAAAGTTGATAAAGTGCTGAAATCGAGTGCGTATCACGACAAATATCAAGCAATTATTCTTCAAATTGACAACCAAAAAACTCGAGGAACTGTTTTGTTAAATTTAAGTAAGGATACTTTGCGTAATCAATTAAAAGTGAACGAATTACTTATTTCGAAACCTGTTTTTTTAAAAGTAAATGCGCCATTAAATCCACATCAATTTGATTATCAAAAATATTTAGAAAAACAAGGAATCCGTCAGCAAATTTTTCTTGACAAAAATGAATTCAAAAGTTTGGGTTTAGGATCAAGAACCATCAAAGGTTGGTCTGAGCAATTTCGAGATTTGGTTCAAGTTTCTATGGGAAAATACCATTTTAAAAAAAATGAATTGGCAGTAATCAATGCGCTTTTGTTGGGGCAAAGACAAGATGTATCAAAACAACTTTTGACTGATTATGCAAGAGCAGGAGCCATTCATATTTTAGCAGTTTCTGGATTGCATGTAGGAATTATTTTAATGTTATTACTCAAACTTTTTACTCCTTTTGAGCATTTTAAATATGGAAAAACAATAAAAACAATCATAATTATCCTGATTCTGTGGATGTTTGCTTTTGTTGCTGGATTATCAGCATCTGTAGTGAGAGCAGTAACAATGTTCTCTTTTTTAGCAATTGGTCAACAATTTGGAAGCAAAAAAATCATACTTTTTTCACTTTTTTCATCCCTATTTTTGCTATTGATTTTCAACCCATTTTTTCTGTTTGATGTTGGTTTTCAACTGAGTTATTTGGCAGTCTTAGGAATTATTACAATTCAATATAAATTATATAAAATAATCACTTTTAGTAATTTTTTGGTAGACAAAATTTGGCAATTAACCACAGTTTCAATGGCAGCTCAAATCGGAGTTTTGCCTTTAAGTTTGTATTATTTTCATCAATTTCCTGGCTTATTTTTTCTGTCAAATATCGTAATCATTCCTTTTTTAGGAATTGTTTTAATGGCTGGAATTGTAGTCATTTTTTTAGCCATTTTTCAAATTGCTCCTCAATTTTTAGCAGATACTTATGGATTTATTATTTCTTTAATGAACAGATTTGTGACTTGGATTTCAAATCAAGAAGCTTTTTTATTCAAAGATATTTCATTATCTTTTTGGTTGCTATTAGCAAGTTACGGAATCATATTTTTTGGAATTCGTTTCTTGATGGATTTGAATGCTAAAAAAGCAATGTATTTTTTAGCAAGTTGTGTTATTTTCCAGAGTATTTTTTTGTTTGAAAAAGTTCAAAAAAATCAAAAGAATGAATGGATCGTTTTTTATAAAACAAGACAAACTGTTTTTGGTTTTAGAGATAAAAACAAGGTCGAATTTCTTTGCAATATTGATAGTATTCAAAGTATAAATTCAATTACAAATTCTTATAAAATTGGTGAAAATGTGCAAGAATCTTTTGCAAAATTGAATTCAAACATCTACTTTTATAAAAACAACCCTATCTTAATAATTGATACTTTGGGAATTTATCATCTAAATAATCTCAAGAATCCAATCATTGTTTTGCAAAATTCTCCAAAAATCAATTTGGAAAGAATGATAAAAAAGGTACAGCCAACTCAAATAATTGCAGACGGAACAAACTATAAATCTTATGTAATTCGTTGGAAAAAAATAGCACTAGAATTAAAAATCCCTTTCCACTATTCAGGCGAAAAAGGTGCTTTTATAAAGAGTGATTAAGGATTTAAAGCACTTTTGAAATTTTTTTCAAATTCTTCCCAAGTTTTATCATTGTAGGCTTCCGTTTTAAAGAAAGCAAGTATTTTTTCAAATCTTTCTTTAGATAAATATCCAGGAATTTTCTGAAGAAGGTCTTCTTTTTTAGTCAGAAAAAGCGTGGTTGGATATGATAATTTACCTTCCAGAAAAGCCAACGCCAATTCATGATATTGTGTTCTTCCTTCTTGTTTGTGCGTAAAAGTTTTTCCTTTAAAGTTAATATCTTCTTTTCCTTCACCATCAAGCTTTATAGCATAAAAATATTCATTGATGTATTTTGCAATTATAGTGTTTGCATAGGTTTCTTTGTCCATTTTTTTGCAATAGCCACACCAATCAGTATAAATATCTATCAAAATTGGTTTTGGATTTTTCTTATTTAGTTCAATTGCTTTTTCAAAAGAAAGCCAATTCACTTTTTCTTGTGAATTGATTTGAAAAGTTACCCAAAAAAGAGTAAAAGTAACAAGTGTTTTTTTCATTTTTTATAAGTCGTAGTTTTTGATATATTTTTAATAAAATATTTTTTATCTAATTCCGTGCATCATTTTTAACAATGTTTTGTTTAAAATTATCATTACTAAACCTGCAAAAAAAGGAATTACTGTAAAAATTAAGAAAAATGAAGTCATTCCATATTTTTCAACAATTGGATCAATATAACTACCTGTAAATCCTGCTGTCAAGTTGGCTACAAAATTAGCAACAAACCAAATTCCAAACATCATGCCAACTAATTTTAAAGGTGCTAATTTACTTACGTATGATAATCCAACAGGAGATACACATAATTCTCCTAATGTGTGAAATAAGTATGCAAATATTAAGAAAAGCATACTAACTGAAGCTGTTTTTGCTCCAAGAGGAATGCCTAAAGTGCCGTAAGCTAAAATTCCAAAACCTATTCCTAATAATATAAGTCCTATTGCAAACTTAATTGGCCCAGTAGGATTAAATTTGCTTTGCCAAATTTTTGAAAACAATGGTGCAAAAGCGATAATAAAAAATGAATTAAGAATACCAAACCATGAAGCATTTACCTCAGCAGTTTCTTTTCCAAACTCCCTATTTAGCATCCAAATTACGATTCCCCAAATAATTACAAAACTTGTTCCAAGCAAAATATTTGACAATGAATATTTTGAGAATGTTTGCTTAAATAACATTACTAAAACCCCTGTAATAATTATCATAGGAACAATCGTGAGTAAGGTATTAAAGACCTTAAATATTATAGCGCCATTACCAACTAATATCCTATCAGTATAATCTGCGGCAAAAATGGTCATTGATCCCCCAGCTTGTTCAAAAGCCCACCAGAAGAAAATGGTAAAAAATGAGAATACACCAATTACAATTAATCTATCTTTTGTCACTTTCGATTTTTCAATATCTTCAATTACCTTCTCTACTTTTTTGATGTTTTCTTTTAAACTATTTTCAATTGCGTTGTCAAATGATACAGTCTCTTTGGGGGATAAACCTATTCTTGCAAAAATCTTTTGAGCAAAATAAAATTGTAGCATTCCAAAAAACATAAAGATTCCAGCTAATCCAAAGCCATAATGCCAACCTACAGACTCTCCAATATAACCACACAACAAAATTCCTAAAAATGCACCAGCATTAATCCCCATATAAAATATGGTATAACCAGCATCTTTTTCTTTTCCTTGATTTTTATAAAGTTGCCCAACCATTGAAGAAATATTTGGTTTAAACAATCCGTTTCCAACAATTAATAAGCCCAAACCAACATAAAAAAAAATATCGCTTGTTATTTCTAGAGCCATTGAGGCGTGACCTAAAGTCATTAATAGAGCTCCCGCGACTACCGCTTTTCTATAGCCCATCAATTTATCTGCAATCAATCCTCCAAAAATAGGAGTAATGTAGACCAATCCTGTATACCATCCATATAAAACCAATGCTTCAGCTCGTTCCCAGCCCCAGCCACTATCATCCAATATTGCAGCTGTTAGAAATAATACTAATAAAGCACGCATTCCATAGTAGGAAAATCTTTCCCACATTTCAGTAAAAAATAGAACAAATAATCCAGAAGGATGTCCTAATATTGTTTTTTGATTAGTTTCTGAACCTCCAAATTTAAATTCCATATTTTTATTTATTTATCTTTATTTTTTCTACCTTAATAAGTGTTCTTCAACGAAACTCGTCTTTTTAGTGTATAAATTCAAGCGCATGTTTTTGCCTTCGTAAATTCCATGAGCTCTATCTGGTACTACAAACATATCAAATTGTTTATTAGCTTCAATCAGAGAATTGATCATTGTGTATGAATTTTGAACATGCACATTGTCATCTCCAGTTCCATGAACCAACAAGTAATTTCCTTTTAATTTTTCAGCATAATTGATAGGCGAATTGTCGTCATAACCACTTGCATTTTCTTGGGGAGTTTGCATATAACGTTCTGTGTAAATAGAATCGTAAAATCGCCAAGAAGTTACGGGTGCTATTGCAATTGCCATCGAAAAAATATCATTGCCTTTTAAAATACAGTTGCTACTCATAAATTCTCCATAACTCCAACCCCAAATACCAATTTTATTTTTATTGATGTAAGTCAATTCAGCCAATTTTTTGGCAGCTGCAATTTGATCTTCCACTTCGTATTTACCCAATTCTTTTTGGGTAACTTTTTTGAAATCAGCACCTTTATAGCCTGTTCCACGTCCGTCAATACACACCACAATGCCAACTAAAATCAGTATTTTTTTCATAAAGTATTTATTTTGATCAAAAATTTGTCAAGTTTACGGAAAAATCGGCAAAAAATATTCGAAAAATTGAGAAATCTTAATTAAAGAAAATTATTTTAATAGTTTCAATTATCTTTGTTCCCTAATGTATATCAAATTGCAATGGGCAAAATTATAGCTGGTTTTTCAAAACTTACTAAAGAGGAAAAAATCAATTGGTTGACAAAAAATTTCTTTCAAAATCCCTCAGAATCAGTTCAAATTATTGAACAATACTGGAACAAAAATGAAACGCTTCAAAATCTTCATGATGATTTTATCGAAAATACCATTAGCAATTTTTATCTACCTTTTGGAATTGCGCCCAATTTTGTGATTAATGGCAAAGAATATGTAATTCCAATGGTCATTGAAGAAAGTTCAGTAGTGGCTGCAGCTTCTTTGGTTGCGAAATTTTGGAGTACAAAAGGCGGATTCAAAACCGAAGTTTTAGGAACCACGAAAATTGGTCAAGTTCACTTTCTATTTGCGGGAAAAAAGACTGATTTAGAGCGTTATTTTCAGGAAAATAAAACAGAATTATTTTTGGCAACTGAATCTATCACCAAAAATATGGAAAAACGTGGTGGAGGTATTTTAGATATTCAATTGAAAGATAAAACCACGGATTTAGCCAATTATTATCAATTGCACATCACTTTTGAAACGAAAGATTCTATGGGTGCGAATTTCATCAACTCTTGTTTAGAAGCGATTGCCAATAAATTCAGAAACGACGATATTGAAATCATCATGAGCATTCTCTCCAATTACGTTCCTGAGTGTTTGGTGCGTGCTGAAGTGAGTTGCAAGATTGCTGATTTAGAGATAGAAAATCCGCGGAAATTTGCAGAAAAATTTTATCAAGCTGTCAAAATTGCAGAAATTGAACCTTACAGAGCTGTGACGCACAACAAAGGAATTATGAACGGAATTGATGCAGTTGTGTTAGCAACAGGCAATGATTTTAGAGCTGTTGAAGCGGGTGTTCATGCCTACGCTTCACGCTCAGGAAAATATACGAGTTTGTCTCATTGTTCCATTGACGATGGAATTTTTAAATTTTGGATTGAAATTCCTCTAGCTTTAGGCACTATTGGTGGTTTGACTGCTTTGCATCCCATGTCAAAAATTTCGTTAGAAATGTTGCAAAATCCGTCTGCAAAAGAATTGATGCAAATCATAGCTGCTGCTGGTTTGGCGCAAAATTTTGCGGCTTTGCGAGCTTTGACAACCAAAGGAATTCAACATGGACACATGAAAATGCACCTGCAAAATATTTTAAATCAGTTAGGTGCTTCCAAAAAAGAGAAAAATAGTCTGATTGATTTTTTCAAAAATCAAACTGTTTCACATGCAGCTGTGGTGAATAAATTCAATGAAATGCGAATGGCAAAAGTGGCTTGGATCGATTTTTTGGATGAAACATTAGTGAGAAAAAAATTATCAAAATTGACTTCAGATTCCAAACCTATTTTCGGAATCATGAATGCCCAACAAATGATTGAACATTTGAGTGCAATTACCAAAATTGCGAATGGAAATTGGACTGTGGACACTTTTGTTTCAGATGAAAAAATGGCAAGAAGAAAACCTTTTTTAGATACCGAAAATGAATTGGAAATTGGTTTCAAAGCCACTTTGTTTTTGGAACAGCCCAATTCGTTTCAATTCATTTCGATGCAACAAGCGATTGATGATTTGATTTCTCAGTTGCAACTTTTTATAAAAGTTTTTGAGGAAAATCCATCAAGAACAGTGGTTCATCCGTTTTTTGGAGAACTGAATTTTGAGCATTGGAAAAAGTTTCAAACTAAACATTTTACGCATCATTTTAAACAATTCAGTCTGTTATAATGCACTTTTATTCGAACGGAAAATTATTGTTGACAGGAGAATACCTCGTTCTAGATGGGGCAAAATCTTTGGCAATTCCTACGAAATTTGGTCAAGATTTAGCCGTAATTCCGATAAAAGAGTCGCAATTGATTTGGGGAAGTTTTACGGTTGAAGGAAATTGTTGGTTTGAAGCTGTATTTGAATTGCCTAAATTACGATTGATTTCTGCAACTTTCGAATCTGACAAAGAAGAAAATGCTGAAATAATTGCAGAAACTTTGCTGGAAATATTATTGGAAGCCAAAAAAATGAACCCCAATTTTTTAAATGCTGATGGCGGTTTTTTGGTGAAAACAACTCTCACTTTTCCAAGAAAATGGGGATTAGGAAGTTCGTCAACACTAATTAATTCAATCGCTTCTTGGGCAAAAGTAGATGCATTTCGATTATTGTGGAATTCATTTAAAGGAAGTGGTTATGACATTGCTTGTGCGCAACATAATTCGCCAATTTTTTATCAATTGATCGCTCAAAAACCAATTGTTACACCTGTCTATTTCAATCCGGTTTTTCAAGAAAATTTGTTTTTTGTTTTCTTAAATCAAAAACAAAACTCAAAAGAAGGGATTGTTAAATTCAGAGAAAGGCAACAAGATTTCTCAAATGAAATTGCTCGCATTTCAGCAATTTCCGAACTATTTTTGAAATCAAAATCTTTAGAAAATTTCAATGAATTGATTATTGAACATGAGCAAATCATCAGTACCATCATCAACTTAAAACCTGTAAAAGAAAAAGTATTTCCAGATTATTTTGGAGAAATCAAAAGTTTGGGAGCTTGGGGAGGAGATTTTGTGCTGGCAACAGGCAATGAAAGCACGCCAAATTATTTTAAAAACAAAGGATTTGAAACAGTTTTTAATTATGATAAAATAATCTTATAAGTTTATCAAACCTCACCTGTGAGGCTTTAAATTTCCCAAAATGAATAAAGTTTTATTAATTGGTGGAGGAGCAGCAGGGTATTTCACAGCCATTAATGCCAAAGAAATGAACCCTGATTTGGACATCATCATTCTTGAAAAAGGCAAGGACGTTTTGCAAAAAGTAAAAATTTCTGGTGGAGGAAGATGCAATGTCACACATGCTTGTTTTGAGCCAAAAGAATTGGTGAAATTTTATCCAAGAGGAGAAAAAGAATTGTTGGGACCTTTTCATCAATTCATGACAGGAGACACCTTTGAATGGTTTGAAAATAGGGGAGTGCCTCTCAAAATTGAAGACGACAATCGTGTTTTTCCGGAAGCAAATACAAGTCAAGCAGTCATTGACTGTTTTCAAAACGCTGTTGATAAGTTGGGCATCAAAGTGTTTACAAATTGTGGAGTAAATGTCATTTATCAGCAAGAAAATCAATGGGTTATCAACACTAAAAATCAAGATTTTATAGCTGATAAATTAGTGATGGCAGCAGGAAGCTCAAAAGCATTTTGGGACTTGTGCGAAAGTTTACAACATACCATTATTGAGCCTGTTCCTTCGTTATTTACCTTTAATATCAAAGACGAAAGATTAACAGATTTATTGGGAATTTCGGTGCCAAATGCCACTGTGAAAATTGTAAATTCCGATTTTGAAGCTTCAGGACCTTTGTTGATTACGCATTGGGGAATGAGTGGGCCAGCTGTTTTAAAATTATCTGCATTTGGAGCTCGATTTTTAGCCAAAAAAAATTATCAATACAATGTGGAGGTGAATTGGTTGTCAAAATCTACCACTTCAGTAGTATCAATTTTGCAGCATCTAAAAAAGTCAGAAGCACGAAAAACGGTTTTGTTAAAATCTCCATTTCCAGAAATTTCAAAACGATTGTGGGAAAGATTTGTAATGGCTTCAAACATTCGTGAACATCAAAATTGGGCAGATATCAATAATTTGCAACTAGAAAAATTAGCCTATGAATTGACTAAAGGAGTTTATAATGCCAATGGAAGAACCACTTTTAAGGACGAATTTGTAACAGCAGGAGGCGTTGATTTGAAAGAAATTGATTTCAAACGTTTTGAAAGTAAACTGCATAAAAATCTCTTTTTTGTTGGAGAAGTTTTAAATATTGATGCTGTTACTGGCGGATTTAATTTTCAAAATGCGTGGACTGGAGGTTATATTTGTGCAAAAGCCTTAGCTGAAAACGAATAGAATTATGGCAAGAACGGAATCAAACGAATTTGAAATGGGTAAGAAAGCACCCGATTTTACCTTACAAAATGCTGTAAATAATCAGTGGATTTCATTAAATGAAGCAAGAGGTAAAAAAGGAACCGTTATTTTATTTATCTGCAATCATTGTCCATTTGTGATTCATATCAATCAAGAATTGGTGAGAATTGCGAACGAATTTCAACCAAAAGGCATTGCTTTTATAGCCATTAGTTCCAATGATATTGAAAAATATCCACAAGATGCCCCTCATTTGATGAAAATTGTTGCTGAAGAAAACCAATATTCTTTTCCGTATTTATTTGACGAAACTCAAGAAGTTGCAAAGGCATATGATGCTGCTTGCACTCCTGATTT
>DDMS01000007.1:15476-20757 GCA_002340765.1 Flavobacteriaceae bacterium UBA2540
AACCGCAAAGTGCGCAAAGAACTAAATTTGTATAAAATGCAAAGTCCGCAAAGCTTTTTGTGCTCTTAATCCTGCAATATTTTTGAAACCTTGTAGAAAAAAACATCAATCATTCACAAAAATAAGCAACTCACCTTTTTCAAAAGTGATAATCACTTCATTTTCAATCGCTTTATTTCTTGTGCCAATGCGTTTTCCGAAACTTAAATCTTCATTATTAAGAGGATATTGCAAACCTAAAGTACTGATTTTAGTTGCATTTGGCAAAGGAATTAAGGAGATGGTTTTGTGCAAACAATCATAAATCGTCGTTTTCTGTTTTGCTAAAAAATACCTTCCATGATTATCAAAAAAAGTAATTTCCATCTGGTTTTTCCAGCAAATTGCGGTGTGCAGATTGTCTAAAAAATGGTCTTGTTCTTTGCCACTTGCACCAAAAACATGAATATTTTTAAATCCTTTGTCGAATAAGATTTGTAAGATTTTATAAAAATCAGTAAAATCTTGGTTGGGAGTTTGTATGACTTCGATTTCATCAGAGATTTCAATAAACTCATCAAAATCACCACTTATAAAATGGGGAATAATTTGCTTTTTTTTTAAAAATTTGTATGCGCCATCTGTTGCACAAATCAAGCTATAATCAGAAAAATCTGGTAATTTTTTGGGAGATTCTCCGTCCAATAATAAAAAAACCGTGTTGTTTTTCATGCGTCAAAAATACGAAAGACTTCACAATTTATTGGGATAAAAATCTACGAGAAACCTTATCTTTGTCTTCAAATATTTTTCACATTGGATATAGATCAATTTTTAGTAAAATCGTCTTTGCAGTTTGTTGATAAAGCGAGTTTTACTTGGCAAACACCCAGCAATATTGCCTTGGTAAAATATTGGGGAAAAAGCGAACCTCAAATTCCGAAAAACGCATCCATTAGTTTTACATTGAACAATTGCCATTCCATTACTACGATTGAATTTCAAAAGATTGAAAAAACGGAAGAAGTTCAATTTGAAGTGTTTTTTGAAGGAAGTAAAAAAAAGGAATTCAAGCCAAAAATCGCTCAGTTCTTCTTAAGAATTGCTGCATATTGTCCTTATATTTTTGAGTATCAAATGACGATTCATTCTCAAAATTCATTTCCACATTCAAGTGGAATTGCTTCCTCCGCAAGTGGTTTGAGTGCAATTGCGAGCTGTTTAATGAGTTTAGAGCAACAATTGATTCCTGTATTAAATTCAGATTTTGTCATTAAAAAAGCATCATTTTTATCAAGATTGGGTTCAGGAAGTGCTTGCAGAAGTCTGGAAGGGCCACTAGTTGTTTGGGGAAATCATCCTGCAATTGAAGGAAGTTCTGATTTGTTTGGGGTGAAATTTCCACATAAAATTCATCCTATTTTTAGCAATTATCAAGATGTAATTTTGTTGGTTGACAAAGGCGAAAAACAAGTGTCAAGTACTGTTGGGCATGAATTGATGTTTGATCATCCGTTTGCAGAAAATCGGTTTCAACAAGCAAATGAAAATTTGACCAAAATGTCAAAAATTCTTCAAAATGGAGATATTAAATCGTTTGTCAATTTGGTTGAAAGTGAAGCATTAACGTTGCATGCAATGATGTTGACGAGCAATCCCTATTTTATTTTGATGAAACCAAATACCTTGGAAATCATCAATAAAATTTGGGAATATCGTCAAGAAAAGAATAGTAATATTTGTTTTACATTAGATGCAGGAGCTAATGTTCATTTGTTATTTCCTGAAAATGAAAAACAAAATATTTTGCAATTTATCGAAAACGAATTGATTAGTTATTGTATTAAAAATGAATATATTTGTGATGCTGTTGGTTTTGGCGCAAAAAATTTGACAAACTCAAATCCAAATTAAATATTATGAAAAAATCAATTTTATTTATATTTATGGTTCTTGGACATTTATCAACTTCTGCCCAAGAAATTATTTGGTTGGATGTTAATTTGGATAAAACTTCTAAAGAAAAAGCAAGTTTTTATAAAGTTGGTGAAAAATCTGATGGGGAAGTTTTGTTTTATTTTAAACAAAGAACTGTTTTTAGAGTCGTATATTTTTCGAAAGGAAAGCCAAATGGCAAGTTTTCGGAATTTTATGAAACTGGTGAATTGAAAGAAACAGGTTTCTATATTAATGGTTTACGAGAAGGAATTTGGAAAGAATTCTATAGAGGAGGAAAAATAAAAAGCAAAGGAAAATATTCAAAAGGAGATAAAGTAGGTATTTGGAAGCTTCATTTCAAGAATGATAGGTAGTTGTTGGTTGATGGTTTTTGTTTTAAAGTTGAAAGTTCAAAGTTGAAAGTTCGTAATTCGCAATTAATAATTCGTAATTAAATTTCGTATTTTTGTACCCAAATTAGAAAAGAAAATGAAAAGTCCATTGTTTTATGCAAAAATTCTTCTTTTTGGAGAATATGGGATCATAAAAGATTCAAAAGGTTTGGCAATTCCATTTAATGCTTTCAGAGGTGCTTTAAAAACCTCTGATAATTTGGAAGGGTTTTCTAAAAAATCAAATAACAATCTAAGAAGATTTTATCAACACATTGCCAATTTAAATTCTGAATTGGTTTCTTTTGATTTAAAGACTTTTGAAGCAGATTTAGAAAGCGGAATGTATTTTGACTCCTCAATTCCTCAAGGTTATGGAGTAGGAAGTTCGGGAGCATTAGTGGCATCAATTTACGATAAATATGCACAAGATAAAATTACGATTTTAGAGAATTTAACTAGAGAAAAATTACTAAAATTAAAAGAGATTTTCTCCACAATGGAATCATTTTTCCATGGAAAAAGCTCTGGATTAGATCCTTTAAATTCGTATTTGAGTTTACCGATTTTAATCAACTCTAAAGAACATATTGAACCTGCAGGAATTCCTTCGCAAAAAGAAGGAAAAGGAGCTGTTTTCTTATTGGATTCTGAACAAATTGGGGAAACTGAGCCAATGGTAAACATTTTTATGAACAAGATGAAAAACGAAGGTTTCAGAAAAATGTTGAGTGAAGAATTTGCATTATACACAGACGCTTGTATTGACGATTTTTTAAAAGGGAATGTGAACTCTTTATTTACAAACGTAAAAAGTTTATCGAAAGTAGTGCTCAAAAATTTCAAACCTATGATTCCTGATGCGTTTCACAAAGTTTGGAAAAAAGGAATTGACACCAATGATTACTTCTTAAAACTTTGTGGTTCAGGTGGTGGTGGCTATATTTTAGGGTTTACTGAAGATTATCAAAAAGCACAAGAAAGCCTAAAAGACTATAAATTAGAATTGGTTTACAGGTTATAAAAACAAATCATGACTTCTTTCAAAGCCAAAAGAATCATCCTAAAAATGCTGAGTTTAGTATCAGTGATTAGAGGATATAACATTCTTGTTTTAATTATTGCGCAATATTTAGCCTCTATTTTTATTTTTTCGCCCGAAAAATCTTTGAAATATGTTCTTTTCGATCTTCACTTACATTTTATAGTTCTAGCAACAGTTTGTGTGGTTGCCGCAGGATATATCATCAATAATTTTTATGATATAAAAGTAGATCGCATTAACAGACCTTTAAGAACGGGTTTGGATACTTTTGTGAAGCAAAGCATTAGATTGCAACTTTATTTTTTTCTAAATTTTATAGGATTCTTATTTGGATTTTTTGTGTCTTGGAGGGCAGGATTGTTTTTTGCAATTTATATTTTTGGGATTTGGTTTTATTCGCATAAACTTAAAAAATATCCTTTGACGGGCTTGATTTTGGCAACAATGCTCACAATTTTACCATTTTTTGTGATTTTTGTATATTTCAAAAACTTCTCAAATATCATTTTTGTTCACGCTGTTTTTTTGTTTTTAGTAATTATGGTGCGTGAATTAATCAAAGATTTGGAAAATATAAAAGGTGCAATTGCCAACAATTACCGAACTTTTTCAGTAGTTCATGGAGAGCAAAAAACCAAAAAATTATCCATATTATTATTGCTTTTTAGTTTTTTCCCCATTGCAATTTTATTCAGACTTCCTGAGTTGGGTTTTATGCGATATTATTTTTATGGAGCACTTATTACACTTCTATTTGTTGCCATATATCTTTGGAAATCTGAAACAAAGAAGCAATACCAATTTTTACACAATATTTTAAAATTGTTATTGTTGATTGGTGTTTTAAGTTTGGTTTTTATTGATACCTCTCTATTATTAGAAAAAGTGATTGAGAGATTGAATTAGAAGGGTTTAATTACCTACTTTTGCAAAAATTTAAAAAAAATGGAACCAAATAAAAACTCGTCGCGAAGACGACAAGAAGGCAAAAAAAGTGCGCCTCTTAACAGAAAACCTTTTAAAAAAGAATATAGAAAAATAAAACCTACCCAAGTCTCTGACGAATCTTTAGGAATCCGTTTAAACAAATATATTGCCAATTCAGGTGTTTGTTCACGAAGAGAAGCAGATACTTATATTGATCAAGGAAGTGTGCAGGTAAATGGCAAATTAGTCACAGAAATGGGCTATAAAGTATTGCCAACAGATATTGTTCAGTTTGATGGAACAGGAATTACTCCCGAGCAAAAAAAGTATATTTTGCTCAACAAACCTAAAAATTACATCACAACTATGGAGGATGATCGTAGTAGAAAAACAGTGATGGAATTGGTTGCAAATGCCACAAAAGAAAGAATTTATCCTGTTGGAAGATTGGACAGAAATACCACAGGATTACTTTTATTTACGAATGATGGTGATTTAGCCAAAAAATTAACGCACCCAAAACACAATGTGCGTAAATTATATCATGCTTCTTTGGATAACAAATTAGATGCAAAAGATTTAGAAAAATTAAAAGGTGAAGTCATTATCGAAGGAAAAAAAGTTTTTATTGACGCTGTTTCGTATGTTGAAGGAGAATCAAAAACTGAAATTGGTATCGAAATTCACTCAGGAAGAAATAGAATCGTTCGTAAAATTTTCGAACATATTGGTTATAAAGTAACCAAATTGGATAGAGTTGTTTTTGCACATTTGACCAAGAAAAATTTACCAAGAGGAAGATGGAGAGAACTCACACCATTGGAAATTAGCAATTTGCAAATGATAAAATAATGAATTGAAAACCAAGCGAAAGGCTTGGTTTTTTTCTTTTAAAATGGAAATATATGTAAGACAAAACCCAAAAACATTTACGCTTTTGGGGCCCCTATGAGGAAAATAATTAAACCACAATTAGGAACTGTAAGGTACAATTTGAAGG
>DDMS01000063.1:0-228 GCA_002340765.1 Flavobacteriaceae bacterium UBA2540
TCAAAAAAAGCTTGAGTCAATACCGACAAAATTCCATAGATTTTACTTCCTTCTTTTTCAGCAATTCTCAAAGCAACTTCTTTTTGAAACATGCCTGCAAATTCAGGAACAAATTCTCTGTTTTCAATGGCTTTAAAAACAATTTGACTCGAAATATTGTATGGAAAGTTTCCAATAATAGCTACTTGTTCCTTCTTAAAAATATCACTGATATTCTTCTTTAAAAAG
>DDMS01000063.1:591-7172 GCA_002340765.1 Flavobacteriaceae bacterium UBA2540
ATCTGCTATTTTTTGAGCAATTGTTTCATCTGTTAAAAAATGCTGTCCTAAATGTTTTTTTGCTTTTACTGACACAAGTGGTTTTTTTATCCTTTAATCAACAAATATACAGTTTATATCGGCATAATTTTTGGTGTTTTCCACGATTAAAATATCAATCAAAATGAACATAAAATTATTTTATATTTCATTCCTACTTTTATTGATTTCTTTAAGCGGATTTTCTCAGGATGGAAAATTAAACAAGGCAAAAGAAAGTTTAAAAGAGGAAAAATCTACACCCTCAAGAAATGTTAAAACTTCAACCTCAACATCTAATAGAACTTTGTTTGAAGATAGTGTAAATCCATTTGTACAAATATTCGGTTTTATTTTTGCTTATACAGCATACGGAATTGCTTTTGAGTCTCCATGGGAACAAAATGGACGAATGCATGATGCTGAAATTTCGAAGTTTCCGTATCAAAAATCAACTTTTGGAAATTTTATTTATACGGATTCAATCAATTATAATTTGACGAGATTTGATATTTACAATCATTTTTTTATCGAAAACAGTAATTTGTATGGAAATGATTTTGGAGTTGATTTTCGTTTTTTAAAACGCTTTTCTTTGGATGTAAATTACACTACTTTCTCAGAAAAAGTTAATGGTCAAAAAGATTCATTTGACATGCTTTCTGCATTGTTAAAATATTATAGAATTAGAACGCAGCGTTTTGATGCTTGGTTTGGATTGGGATTTAGAAGTGTTTTTAATGATGTTCATAAAACACGATTTTTAGTAGGTTTTGGGGGCGAAATATTTATGGCAAAACCCATCAGTTTATCGGCTTCTCATAAATGGGCGACTTTTAATAATCAATCTGTAAACAACACCAATTTACATTTAAAATACGATCTCAAAAACTATAGAATTATTGCTGGTTTTGAACAGTATAAATTAGGAGTTTCAAAAATAAATGCTTTTTCTTTGGGTGTTGAAGCAAGTTTTTAAAATTTTTATAGAAGCAAAATTGCCAATATTTTAAAGATTAATTTGTAGCAGAAATTGGATAATACTCTTTAATTAATTTTAATTCTGTTCTAAAAGCCAGCATTTTATTGCCAAATTTTTTGATGGCTTCCGCTCGCAATTTGTCTGCATGAAACTGATAATAATCGTCTAAATCTTTTCGTGAATTGGCTGAATATTGCACAGAATAGGTTCTTCCAGATTCATTTTCCGCTAATACTTCCGTGAGCTTTGCTGCAGTAAATTTTCCAGTATTCAATACATCTGCAATATGACTTTCCATCCAATTCAGCCATTCATCATGCAAACTTTCTTCAATATTGATGGTTACGTTGTATATGTACATAATTATAGTAGAACAATGAATTAATGAAGCAATATAACAATAATGATGTAACAATTTAGCATTGAATTAATTTATCAATGAATAGAACTTATAAAAAACTCTTTTGAAACCGAGAGCATTTTTCATTGACACGATGTTACATTGAAACATTGTTTCATTAATTTAAAATTTCTCCTCGCAATTTTCGGAATTTATTTCTAGCATCTACCAAATAAATACTTGAATGTTGCTCAAAGACAATCTTCTGATAATATTCTTTTGCTTTTTCTGGATTGTTGAGATTGAAATTGTAAATTTCTGCAATTCGATAATATACATCATCTGTTAAATAACCTTGATTATCAGCTGCAATAATTTTTTCTAATTGTTCAATTGCTTCTATAAATTTTTCTTGTTTGATGTAAATTTTTGCTTCTAAAAATAGGACATCATCGTAAATTATTTCACCAGGAATCAAGCCGTTTGCAAGGATTGTTTTGTCATAAAAAAGCCTGTTTATCTCTTTTAAAGCTTCCTCGTATTTATTTTGGTAAAAAAGCAATTCAGCGTTTGCAAATTCTTTAAATCCTGACGGAATGGAATCTACAGGTTCATTGTCAATAATTTTTAAATACAACTCAACAGCATCATTCGCAATGAGTTGTGTTGTTGCGCTTTTTAATACTTTCAATTGTGCTTTTGCCCAATCAAAGTCGCCTTTAAAATAACTTGTTTGCGCTACTTTAAATTGCGCTTCTTGACCCAATTCATGATTTTTTAATTGCGTTTGAATTTGAGAAAAATAAATCAACGCTTTGTTGAAATTTCCTGTAAAAACAAAAACATCAGCCAATTTTAATTTGATGCGAGCTGCTTCAAATTTTGAATTTGAAAAAGTCATTGCTTTTTCTAAAATAGCAATTGCATTTTCTGGCTCATTTTTTTGAAACGTTAAAAAATCAGCATACGCAACTTGCAGATTTATGGTTGCAGCATTGATGTCAAATTCAGTAAACAGGGCTTTAAAAAGGGTTGAAATGTTTGGGTTTTTTATTGCTATGGCAATTTTGATGAGGTATAAATTTGCTTCAATTTTTTCTTTATCAAGGGTTGTTTTTTCTATGACGAATTGAAAGCAATTTTGAGCAGTTTCGTAGTTTTTATTTTCAAAAGAGATTTGTCCTAATTCGAAAATTATAGTAAAATCTGCTTTATTTCTTGTGTAAATAGCTTTTTCTTGAATCAATGCTTTTTCATACTCTTTTTGTTGTGTAAACAACCAACTTAGTAAAATATTCCATTCGATTTTTGGGTTGTTTACCGATTTTTGCAATAACGTTTTTCGGAACAAAATATTTGCTTCATTTTCAGCATCATCAGTAATGTATTTGCTTGCATATCTTTGAATTAAACTCAAATATCGCTCGTTTTTATCAAGCAAATCAATATAAGATTCAAACATTTTTTTATAATCTCCTTGTTCCCCATAAATCTGTGCAATTTGAAAATTAAAATTTGAAGAAGGATTTTTTTCCATCGCTTTTTTGTAAGCTAGAATTGCATATTTTAATAAATTATAATCGTTAAAAATTTGTGCAATGGTCGTTGCATAAGGCGAATTATTTTCAATAGATTTTAAAGCTTTTTGGAATTCAATTTCTGCTAGATTTTCTTTTTGCAATTTGCTATAATTGTTTCCAATTAAAACATGCAAATAGGTTTGAGAAGGGTCTTTTTTGAGTCGATTTAAAAGCAAATTTTCTGCAGTTTCAAAGGATTCTGTTTGCTGATAACATGAAATTAATTTGTATAAATAAGTGGTATTAAACGGACTTACATCATATAGTTTTTTGTAAATCTGAGTTGCTTTTTCATAGTCACCTTCTCTAAAATAATTTTCTGCTAAGAAAAATTCGCTTTGAGGATCATCTTGACTAAAAATGGAACTGCTAAAAAGAAAAAAAATAATCGCTAAAAACTGTTTCATAATGCTCAAATATAGCAAGAATGGTGTTAAGATTTTATTATACTACACAAATTTTGAAGTTCTTCTTGTAACGTTTTGGCACAGAAATTGTCTTAAAAGAAATAACTAACAAATTAGCCAATATGAAGAAGCTATCAAATCAGTATAAAACCGCTAGGAAAAATGCCAACGGTTTCATGAAAAATGGACAAATAAGTGCTTATTTAATAGCACTTTTAGAGATGAATAAATACAAAAGATTGATGAACGCAGTAATTGCGAATTAGCTTTCAGTCTCAGTTTTCAGAGAATAGTTTTAGTTTTCAGTAAATGCCTTAGCTATAAAAGAGCTCTGAATTTTAGATTTTAAACTCTAAACTAAATCTTATCAAAACCAGTGTAAGGAATTAAAACTTCTGGGATATTAATTCCACCTGCTGTTTGATAATTCTCTAAAATTCCTGCTAAAACACGTGGCAAAGCTAATGAACTTCCATTCAACGTGTGTACCAATTCATTTTTTCCTTCTTTGTTTTTAAAACGCAATTTCAATCTATTTGCTTGAAAAGTTTCAAAATTTGATACAGAGCTAATTTCTAACCATCTTTCTTGAGCAGTTGAATACAATTCAAAATCATAAGTTAATGCTGATGTAAAACCTGTATCTCCCCCACACAAACGAAGAATTCTGTAAGGCAATTTCAATTCTTTTAAAATACTTTTTACATGTTCAACCATATTTTCAAGTACTTCATAAGAAGTGGACGGATGTTCAATTCTTACAATTTCGACTTTGTCAAATTGATGTAATCTATTTAATCCACGAACATGTGCACCATAACTTCCTGCTTCTCTTCTAAAACAAGGTGTGTAGCCAGTCATTGCAATTGGCAACTCAGATTCTTGCAATAAATTACCGCGAAATAAATTGGTGATTGGCACTTCAGCAGTTGGAATTAAGTATAAATTATCTTCAGCTGAATGATACATTTGTCCTTCTTTATCAGGCAATTGACCAGTTCCAAAACCAGACGCTTCATTGACCAAATGTGGCACTTGCACTTCTTGATAACCTGCAGCTGTGTTTTTATCCAAAAAATAACTGATTAAAGCGCGTTGCAATTTGGCTCCTTTTCCTTTATAAACAGGAAAACCTGCTCCAGTGATTTTTGCGCCTAAATCAAAATCAATAATATCATATTTTTTTGCCAACTCCCAATGAGGAAGGGCATTTTCGCCCAAATCAGGAATTACGCCATCTCTAAAAACCTCTTCATTTTCTTCAGCCGATTTTCCGCTTTTCACAGATTCGTGAGGAATATTTGGAATCAAGTATAAAAGCGATTCTAGTTCATCGGTATAAGCCGTTAATTTATCAGAAAGATCTTTGGTTTGCTCTTTTAATAAAACTGTTTTTTCTTTTAAAATAGCCGCTTTTTGAACTTCACCAGATTTAAAAAAAGCGCCAATTTCTCTTGATATTTTGTTGGATTCAGCCAAAGTATTATCAAGTAAAACTTGGGTTGTGCGCCTGTTTTCATCTGCAATAATTACTTTCTCAATGATGGAAGGTGCATTTGCAAAATTGCGTTTAGCTAACCCATTTAAAACAGTTTCTTTGTTTTCTCTGATAAAGTTTACTTGTACCATTTTTGGTTGATTTTACTCCGCAAATATAGTTGAAGCCACAGACTTAAGCAATGCAGAATTATAGATTGTTTTGTAGATAGATTTTTGCGTTTTGTTCGTCTTTTTTTAGCTGATTTACCAATAATTCAATAGAGTCAAATTTTTGTTCATCACGTAAAAAAAACAACAATTCAGCAGTGATTTTTTTACCATATAAATTTTGATTAAAATCAAAAAAATGAACTTCAATGGTTTGGTAATTTCCATCAATTGTTGGTCTGTTTCCTATATTCATCATCCCAAAAACAGCATTGTTTTCAAAATAAGATCTTACTACATAAACGCCATTTTTAGGAATTAGTTTATAAGTTTCTTCAATGTGAATATTTGCTGTTGGATACCCAATTTTCCCACCTAATTTTTCGCCATTTACAACAGTGCCGCTTAACATAAAAAAATATCCCAAATAATGGTTTGCAGTTTTTAAATCTCCAGTGTTTAAAGCATTTCTAATTTTAGTAGAACTTACGAAAACTTCGTCAATATCTTGTGCAGGAATCTCAGTTAATTTAAAATCGTACAAATCACTATATTCTGTTAATTGATTGATATTACCTTCTCTATTTTTTCCAAAATGATGATCATACCCAATAATTAATTTTGAAATATTTAGCTGATTTACCAAAATATCTTTCACAAATTCAAGCGCTGTCATTCTCGAAAATTCTTTGCTAAATGGGTGAATAATTAAATAATCCAAGCCTGTTTTTTCGAGCAAAGCAGAACGTTCATCAATCGTGTTAATAAGTTTTACTGAGCTATCTTTTTGCAGAACCATTCTTGGGTGAGGAAAGAAAGTAAGTGCTACTGATTTTTTTTGAGCAATTTTTGCTTCGGAAACCACTCTTTCAATAATTTTTTGGTGACCAAAATGAACGCCGTCGAAAGTACCAATCGTAACAAAAGTTTTTGCTTCGCAAAAAAAAGTTGAGGTGTTAAGTATTATTTTCAAAAAATATCAATTTCAAGGCACAAATGTACAATATCTGTGGATGAAAATCATCGAAAAACATCATTTTAAAGTGGTTATTTTCCAATTAAACAGCAGATTTTTTGTTAATTACTTAAAATTTATAGAGAATTATTCAGAAATTCAAATTTTTTTGTACTTTGCGGATTAATTAACTAATAATTCAAATTATGATAAAAAAGATTTTATTCATTGCTTTTATAGCTTTTGGTAGTTTGTCTATGGTGGCTCAAACTACGATTTCAGGGACTGTAAAAGACGCAAAATCAGGGGAGTTTCTTCCTGGCGCGAATGTAAAAGTTTCAAGAAAATCTGTTGGAACAAGTACTGATTTCGACGGAAGATTTGAGCTTAAAAACATCAATAATCCGCCATTTACAATAGAAATTTCCATCATTGGATACAAAACAGAAAAAGTAGAAGTTACCAAGAACAATCAAAAGATTGATGTTTTGTTGACTGAAAATGAAACATTTCTTGATGAAATAGTGGTTTCTGCATCTCGAACTCCAGAACGTATTATGGAGTCTCCAGTTACAATAGAGCGTTTAGACTTAAGAGCCATTATTAACACCACTTCTCCTTCTTTTTACGACGGTTTAGAAAACTTGAAAGG
>DDMS01000063.1:7401-7862 GCA_002340765.1 Flavobacteriaceae bacterium UBA2540
TCTGAGTTGGATGTAAAATCTGTAGAGGTTTTGCCAGGAGCATCATCTGCTTTGTATGGGGCAAATGCATTTAATGGTATTATGTTTATGAGAAGTAAAAGTGCTTTTGATGATCAAGGAGTTAGTTTCTCTTTAAAAAGAGGGATTACAAGTCAGAAAGCTGCTGGAGATAATGAATTTAATGATTTTAATATTAGAATGGCATATGCTTTTTCTGATTACTTTGCAGCCAAGGCTACCTTGTCTTACTTAAAAGGGACGGATTGGTATGCTACAGATTATAGAGATGAGATCGATGGCACGTCCATGAGTCACGCCTCTAACGTTAATTATAATGGTCTAAATGTTTATGGAGATGAAGTTTCTGCAAACATAAATTCTATTGCAAAATCATTAGAAGATGTAGGCGCTATTCCAGCAGGTACCTCTGCCCTAATACCAAGTGAAAATGTAAGTAGAAC
>DDMS01000063.1:8016-9706 GCA_002340765.1 Flavobacteriaceae bacterium UBA2540
CAAGGACAAAACAGGTACAACATCAGGAACTTTACTTTGGCACAGCACAGGTTAGAGGTTAGAGGTAAGAACTTCTTTGTAAGAGCATATACCACAGCAGAGGATGCAGGAGATTCTTATGATACTCGTTTTGCTGCGATTAACGTGAATAATGCATGGAAAGGTAATACACGATGGTACGGCGAATATACAGGAGCTTATTTACAAGCTTTTACTGGTGCGATACCAGGTGTTCCAGCCGGGAATACTGATGCTGCGCATGCAACAGGTAGAATTGTTGCCGATACAGGAAGACTCATTCCAGGAACCCCTGAATTTGAAGCAGCTAAAGAAATTGTTACAAATGATCCGAACTTACTTACAGGTTCTAAATTTTTGGATAGAACTAAAATGTATCATGCAGACGCAAACCTAAACTTAAGAGATTACATAAGCTTTGCAGAGATACAAGTAGGTGGATCTATGCGAGAATATCGGTTGGATTCGCAAGGAACTATTTTTACCGATTATGATGCGCCAATTTCATATACTGAGGCAGGTGCTTATATTCAAGGTCAAAAAAGAATGTTAGATGACCGTTTAAAGTTAACCGCTTCTGCAAGGTATGATAAAGCAATTAATTTTAAAGGGAATATTTCTCCTAGAATTTCTTTATCCTATGCTGCTGGAGAAGACAAGAGACATAACTTTAGAGCTTCTCTTCAAACAGGTTTTAGAAACCCAACAGCACAAGATCAATATATTGGTTTAGATGCTGGTGCGGGAATCTTAGTAGGTACAGCTCCAGATAATATTGACAGATACAGATCTTTACCTTATAATTTAGGTATTAACCCTGCTTTAGCAGGCTATATAAATGCTGTTTCTGGTAGTAATATTGGAGGTACTCAAGTTTTAACAGGAGACATGGCATACAACAATTCTTGGACTGCTAGTTCTTTACAAGCGTTTGCTGTGAGTATGAATCCAGCAGATTTAGTGAAGTCTAATATTGATTTTGTAGCGCCAGAATATGTAACTGCATATGAAGTTGGATATAGAGGTGTTGTTGCGGGAGTGACAATTGATGTGAATGCCTACTATAATAAATATGAAGATTTCATTGCAAGTAAAAATGCAGCAGCACCATTATATGGGAATGTAAATTTTTCTGATTTGGTGGATCTAGCTCCGTTTGGAGGAGGAGTAACACCAGTTGCTTTAATTGCTGTAAGTAATGGAGATTTCAAAGGAATTGCTTTTGATTCTAATTCAGATTCAGACATTAGTTCTTATGGTTTGGGAATTGGACTTTCGAAAAAAGTATTGAATGGCTTTGATTTAGGTTTCAATTATTCATATGCTAAATTTGAAGAAGCAGGAGGATCTGATCCAGACTTTGAAGCAGGTTTTAATACACCAGAGCACAAAGTAAAAGTGCAGTTTGGAAAAACAAACTTATTTAATAACTTTGGGTTTAATGTAAACTACAGATGGCAAGATGAGTTCTTATGGCAATCTTCATTCTATGACGGAATGGTAGATGCAAGATCAGTTGTAGATGCACAAATAAATTATACAATCCCAAATTTAAAATCTGTTGTTAAACTTGGTGGAGCCAATTTAGGAGGAAAAGAATACTTTAGTGCACCAGGAGTTGGAGCTACGGGTTCTCAATTCTACCTTTCTTGGACGATAAATAATTAAGCAG
>DDMS01000063.1:9862-25398 GCA_002340765.1 Flavobacteriaceae bacterium UBA2540
AGCTCAACCTTTTTTTTATTTATAAAAACTTTATATTTTTAAGAAAGCATACTAACAGTTCTTTTTACGCCACTTACTAAAATGTCTATTTCTTCTTTTGTGTTATAAAATGAAAATGAAGCTCTTACTGTTCCTGGAATGTTATAAAAATCCATAATAGGTTGTGTACAATGTTGACCTGTTCTTACGGCAATTCCCAATTTATCAAGAATAGTTCCAATATCATAAGGATGAATTGAACCCACATTGAATGAAATAACGGCTGTTTTTTCTGGAGCTGTTCCATAAATTTTGAGTCCTTCAATCTTCAATAATTCTTCTGTGGCATACATCAAAAGTTCTTGTTCATACCCTGCAATTGTTTCAAACCCGATGGAATTCATATAGTCTAATGCAACTCCAAAAGCAATTCCTCCACAAATATTTGGGGTTCCTGCTTCAAATTTATGTGGCAAACCAGCATAGGTTGATTTTTGAAAAGTAACCGTTTCAATCATTTCTCCTCCACCTTGATATGGAGGCAATTTTTCTAACCATTCCTGTTTTCCATACAACATTCCAACACCTGTTGGACCACACAATTTGTGCGCAGAAGTCACATAAAAATCAACATTTAAAGCTTGTAAATCAGGCTTGATATGAGGTGTAGATTGAGCACCATCAATCAAAACTACCGCACCAATTTTATGAGCTGCATCAATGATTTCTTTGATTGGATTCACAGTTCCCAATGCATTAGAAACATGATTGCAAAAAACCAATTTGGTGTTTTTATTTAAGATTTGATGATACCTTTCCATTTCTAAAGTTCCAGCTTCAGTCATTGGAATAACTTTCAAAATAGCGCCTGTCTTTTCACATAACATTTGCCAAGGAACGATATTTGAATGATGTTCTAAAGCAGAAACGATGATTTCATCATTTGGATTTAAAATTTCAGAAAATCCAGCAGCGATTAAATTGATTCCATGAGTTGTACCCGAAGTAAAAATGATTTCATACGGATGTTTCGCATTGAAATGCTTCTGAATTTTGATTCTTGCAGCTTCGTATTTATCAGTAGCTTCTTGGCTCAAAGCATGCACACCTCTGTGAATATTTGCGTTGTAATTGCTGTAATAATCTACAATGGCATCAATCACTATTTGAGGTGTTTGTGAAGTGGCAGCATTGTCGAAATAAACTAAAGGTTTGCCATTGACAACTCTTTTAAGAATGGGGAAATCCTCACGAATTTTAGCAATATTTAACATAATCATTATTTTAGATTACAAAGATAAAGGTTGAAATTTGATTCGATTCAAAAACTCTATATCATTTTCTTACTTTTACATAGTCAAAATCTAATTTTATGAAAATTGTAAAGCGTTTTTTATTACTTCTGTCAGTAGCAGCTTTATTGATTGTGATGTTTAATTATCCAAAACTCAGTATTATTGCAGGGTATTCAGCAAAAAACACAGCTTCTTCTGTTTTTTTAGCAGAAAGGAGTTTGGCTTTTACGGATGCAACAGATAATAATTTTTCGCCTGTGAATGTGGCAACTGATAATCTTGGGAACAATAAAATGGCGATTTCTTCAGTTTTTGGATTATTGACACGAAAAGCCATTTACAGAGAGGGTTTGGGCGCTGTTTTAACCCTATCTGAAGAAGATGAAAACGCTCCTTTTTTGAAACCAAAAAGAGCAAAATCTGACAATGTCACACCTTTTCCTTATGGAAACGCGCCTCAAAAAGGCATAATTTTTGCGAATGTAAATTATAAAAAATTGAATGAAACTGTTTCATCTATCTTTGGAAAAGACAAATCTAGAGCAGTTGTTGTGATTTATAAAGACCAAATTCTTGCCGAAAAATATGCTGAAGGATTTGAAGAAAACTCTAAAATTTTAGGTTGGTCAATGACAAAAAGTATCACAAGCACGATTTTTGGAATTTTACAACATCAAAAAAAATTGAGCGTTTCAAACAAAGCTCCTATCAAATCTTGGCAAAAGGATGCACGTAAAAACATCACCATTCACAATTTATTACAGATGAATTCTGGATTGGAATGGGATGAAAATTATGATAAAATATCGGATGTTACCAAAATGCTTTTCTTGGAAAAAGACATGACAAAAGCACAAGAAATAAAGCCGCTTTCTGGAAACACAAATGCTTCTTGGAATTACTCCTCTGGAACTTCGAATTTATTGTCAGGAATTATCAGAAATCAATTTGAAACGCATCAAGAATATTTGGATTTTTGGTACACTAATTTGATTGATAAAATCGGCATGAATTCAATGGTTTTAGAAACAGATTTAACAGGAAATTATGTAGGTTCTTCTTATGCTTGGGCAACTGCTAGAGATTGGGCGAAATTTGGCTTGTTGTATTTGCACAAAGGAAACTGGAATGGCGAACAATTATTTGATGCAAGTTGGGCTGAGTATGTTGCTACTCCTACACCAACCTCAGATGGAACTTATGGTGCGCAATTTTGGTTAAATGTAAAACCAACGTTTCAAGATGTCCCTAAAAACATGTTTTATGCTGATGGATATCAAGGTCAGCGTGTGTATATATTGCCTGATCAAGAGTTAGTTGTCGTTAGAGTGGGACTTGCTAATATGGATGAAAACACTTTTTTAAAAGCAATTATTGAGAGTATTCAATAAAAAAACCACAAAATTTGCCTAGTTTTCCTGATTATAAAAACGAAACTAATTATAAATTAAAGCCGATATTAATTTTCAATTTTTGCGCAATTAATTTGGTAATCCTACTCTTTACCTCAGGAATTTTTACGCTTTCTAAAACGGTATTTGCAAACGCATACATTAATAATGCTTTTCCTTCTTTTTTCGGAATTCCACGTTGTTGCATATAGAATAACGCCTCATCATCTAATTGACCAATAGTACAGCCATGTGAACATTTTACGTCATCAGCAAAAATTTCAAGCTGAGGTTTTGCATTCACGTTTGCTTTGTCACTCACCAAAATGTTATTATTTTGTTGATAGGCATTTGTTTTTTGAGCTTCTTTTGCCACTAAAACTTTTCCATTGAAAACGCCTGTTGAACGTTCGTCATAAATTCCTTTATAATCTTGATGACTTTCGCAATTTGGCCCGATATGATGGACTAAAGTGTGATGATCAACAAGTTGCTTGTCTTCAATAATGGTAATTCCTTTCAAAATCGAGTTGATATGTTCTCCTCTTTGATAAAAATTTAAGTTGTTTCTGGTGATATTCCCTCCAAATGAAAAAGTATGAACAGATACTTCGCTGTTTGTTTTTTGTTCAATAAAAGTATTGTCAACCAAAGAAGCATTCAAATTGTCATTTTGGATTTTATAATAATCAACAGTCGCATTTCTTGCTACAAAAACTTCAGTAACTACGTTTGATAAAACCGCATTTGAATTCAAACTTTGATGACGTTCAATGATTTGTACATGTGCATTTTCTTCAAGAACAATAAGATTTCTAGGTTGCATCATAGTTGCAATTTCAGAACCTGTTGTTAAATTGATAATTTGAATTGGTTTTTGAACTTCCACATTTTTTGGAATGTTAATATAAGATCCTTCTTTTGCAAAAGCAGTATTCAAAGAGGTTAAATTGTCTTGTTTTGCTATTTTATTAAAGTAGTTTTCGATAACTATTTTATATTTTGGTTTGGTTAATGCAGCAGACATTAAGCAAACATCAATCGTATCATGCGTTGTTTCTGATAAAAATGAATTGTATTTTCCGTCGATAAAAACTACTTTATAGGAGTCAATATCGTGTATGAAATATTTTTTTACATCTGCCAAATCAACAGAAACTTCTTTATTTGGAAAAAGACTATAATCATTTTTTAAAACAGTATTTAGAGAAGTGTATTTCCATTCCTCTAATTTTTTGGATGGGAAACCCAATTTTTCAAAGTTTTCAAGTGATTTCATACGAATTTCATGAATGTCAGAATTCATGTCCATTTCGTTTTCAAAAGCGACATATGAAGAGAGTATTTTATCTTTTAAATCCATTTTTTCAATTTTTGTTTCTGTTGTTTCTATTGTTTTTTTGTTTCTATTGTTGTGGGTTTCTAAGATGATTTAAATTTATTTCCTTTAAAATCATTTTTGTTTAAATAATTGATAAAGTTTGCAATTTTTTGATTTAATTGTTCGTAATCTTTGGGTAACTCACTCAATTTTTCCTCTGTGATATATTCAGCATCAAAAACCCGATAGCATTGTGATCGTGTTTCGCCCGAAGAACCTTTAGCGATAGATAAAAACTGTCTAAATTCTAAATTTCCATCTCTTTCAAACCCTTCAGCAATGTTATCCATCACAGATCCAGCAGCCGATTTTATTTATGAATTCAGTTTAAAATCTGTTTTTAAATCACTTGTTTTTGTAATTTCAATAATTATTTTTGAGAGTCTTCTGGCTTCTTGCCAAATTTATAAATCTTCAAATCTTTTTATTGTAGTCAAAACAGTTAAACCTTTAAACGATAGAAACCTTTAAACTAAATTTTCTAATTCCTGTTTTATCCAATCATATCCTTTTGCTTCTATTTCTAAAGCCAAAGAAGCAACACCTGATTTTACGATTTTTCCATCGTATAAAACATGAACAAAATCAGGGACAATATAATCTAACAATCGTTGGTAATGTGTAATCACAATCACAGCATTGTCCTTAGATTTTAGCTTGTTTACGCCATTTGCAACGATTCTTAAAGCATCAATATCCAAACCAGAATCTGTTTCGTCTAAAATGGCTAATTTTGGCTCTAACATTGCCATTTGGAAAATTTCATTTCGTTTTTTCTCACCACCAGAAAAACCTTCATTCAAAGAACGAGACAAAAATTTTCTATCAATTTCTAACAATTCTGATTTTTCACGGATTTTTTGCAACATATCTTTTGCAGGCATGTCTTCTAAACCTCTAGCTTTTCTATTTTCGTTGATGGAAGTTTTTATAAAATTAGTCACAGAAACGCCAGGAATTTCAACAGGATATTGAAATGATAAAAACACACCAGCATGCGCTCTTTCTTCTGGTGACAATTCGCTAATATTTTCGCCATTCAATTCAATGGTTCCTTGCGTAACCTCATAGTCTTCTTTCCCAGCAATGATGTTGGCAAGTGTACTTTTTCCTGAGCCATTTGGACCCATAATTGCGTGAACTTCACCCGCTTTTACTTCAATATTCAATCCTTTTAAGATTGTTTTTCCATCTACAGTTGAATGTAAATTGTTGATTTTTAAAATCATAACTTAAATTTATTTTTTTCTAATGTCCCTTTTTTTGTTTAATACCTAAAAGGTTTTTGAAACCTCGCAAGATTTTTTATCCTACAGAACCTTCCAAAGAAATTTCTAATAATTTTTGTGCTTCTACAGCAAATTCCATGGGTAATTTGTTAAGAACTTCTTTACTAAAACCGTTTACAATCAAAGCAATTGCTTTTTCATTATTAATTCCGCGTTGATTGCAGTAAAATAATTGGTCTTCACCGATTTTACTTGTAGTTGCTTCGTGCTCAATTTGTGCTGTATTATTTTTTACTTCAATGTATGGAAAAGTATGTGCACCACATTCATTACCCATTAAAAGTGAATCACATTGTGAAAAATTTCGAGCATTTTCGGCTCTTGAATTTATCTGAACCAATCCACGATAACTATTTTGAGATTTTCCTGCAGAAATTCCTTTAGAAATAATCGTTGATTTAGTATTTTTCCCTAAGTGAATCATTTTTGTTCCAGTATCAGCTTGTTGAAAATGATTGGTTACTGCAATGGAATAAAATTCGCCAACAGAATTATTTCCTTTCAAAATACAACTTGGGTATTTCCATGTGATTGCAGAGCCAGTTTCTACCTGCGTCCAAGAAATTTTGGCATTTGTTTCGCACAAACCTCTTTTTGTAACGAAATTAAAAACCCCACCTTTTCCATTGGCATCACCAGGAAACCAGTTTTGTACGGTTGAATATTTTATTTCTGCATCATCCAACGCAATTAACTCAACGACTGCTGCATGAAGCTGATTTTCATCTCTTTGAGGAGCTGTACAGCCTTCTAAATAAGACACGTAACTTCCTTTATCAGCAATGACCAAGGTTCTTTCAAATTGACCTGTGCCACCTTCATTGATTCTAAAATAGGTTGACAATTCCATAGGACATTTTACGCCTTTTGGAATGTAGCAGAAAGATCCATCAGAAAAAACAGCTGAATTTAAAGCCGCATAAAAATTATCTGTTGTTGGGACGACTGAACCCATATATTTTTTTATTAATTCAGGATATTCTTGAATTGCTTCAGAAATAGGCATAAAAATAATGCCTTTTTCAGCCAATGTTTTTTTGAAAGTTGTGGCTACAGAAACAGAGTCCATTACAATATCAACAGCAACATTCGCCAAACGTTTTTGTTCGGCCAATGAAATTCCTAACTTTTCGAAAGTTGCCAACATATCAGGATCAACTTCGTCAATAGAATTTAATTTTGGGTTCTTTTTTGGGGCAGAATAATAGGCAATTTCTTGAAAATTTGGTTTTTGGTATTTCACATTTGCCCATTCTGGTTCCTTCATTTTTGTCCAACCACGATAGGCTTCCAATCGCCAATTGGTCATCCATTCTGGTTCGTTTTTCTTTTTAGAAATGGCACGAACAACATCTTCATTTAATCCTTTTGCAAACGTTTCGCTCTCAAAATCGCTATAAAAACCATACTCATATTGTTTGGTTTTTAATTCTTCTTTTAAATCGTCTTCAGTATACTTCATAATTTTTCTTTTTTACTCCTTCCCTTTGGGAAGGTTGGGATGGGCATTTTACAGAGAGAAACTCTCCCCACAACCACAAGTTCTATTCGCATTTGGGTTGTTGAAAACAAATCCTTTTCCATTTAATCCTCCTGAATATTCTAAAATTGTTCCAACGAGATATAAAAAACTTTTTTTGTCAACGACTATTTTAATGTTGTTTTCTTCAAAAGTTTTATCACTTTCTAGCTGATTTTTATCAAAAGTAAGTTGATATGATAAACCTGAACAACCACCACTTTTTACACCAACTCTCACAAAATCTTTTGAGGCATCAAAGCCATCTTCGGTCATAAGTTCTATGACTTTTTTCTTTGCTGTATCTGAAACTTTTATCATAACTTTAAATAGATTAAATCTAAATTGCATGCAAATATACAATATATGAGCTAAAAAATAACAATGAAATTATTGTGAAGTCCAATAAAACTATTGGTTTTTCTTATCGATTTCTAAAATCAGGATTGTTGATGAATTCAAAATCAGATAATGTGAGCAGAAATGCTTTTAAATCAGCTTTTTCTTTTGAAGTTAATTGAACTCCACCTTGCTGCACTTTTTTCATTAATGGATCTATTGTTATTGAAGGTTTTAGCCCTTCTGAATAATGATTTATAACCTCTTCTAGAGTTGCAAATCTTCCATCATGCATGTAAGGAGCTGTGAAGGCTAAGTTTCTGATTGAAGGCGATTTAAATTTTCCATTATCAGCAGGATCACCCGTTTTTGCACCTAAACCTAAGTCTGAAATGTTGGTGTCTAAACCGTTATTATGAAATTGATTGTCTGTCCAAAGAGGATTGTTATTGCTTCCATGACAATGAAAACAATCGCCTTTTGCTTCGTCGATAAAAACATTAAAACCATTTTCTTCTTCAGGAGTTAAAGAGGTTTCTCCTCTTAAAAATCGGTCAAATTTTGAGTTTCCTGAAATTAATGTTCTTTCAAATTGTGCAATTGCTTTGGTAATTAAGACAGAATCAATAGTTGAAGTTCCAAAAGCAAGTTTAAATAAGGTTGGATATTCAGGATGATTTTGCAACTTTTTAGCCACATTTTTCCAAGTTGCATGCATTTCAATAGGATTTCTTATAGGCTCAAAAGCTTGATTTTCTAAACTAAATTCGCTTCCATCCCAATTAAAAAGTTCGTCAAAATTCCAAGCTAAATTGAACAAAGGCATCGCATTTCTGATTCCTTTCTTTCCGTCAATTCCATTGCTAAATTGATTGGTATCTGAAAATGCATTTTGAGGATTGTGACAAGATGCACAAGATTGTGAATTGTCGCCTGAAAGTAATTTTTCGAAAAATAATTTTTTCCCAAGGGCAACACCTTCTTGTGTTAAAGGATTGTTTGCAGGAATAACTGGCGCAATCAATTTTTGTGAAAAAAGCGAAGGAATTTCTAAATTATAGGTTATTGGAAGATACAGTTCTTCCTCTTTTGAGGAGCAATTTATAAAGAGAAAAAGGGAGATTGTAAATAATAGTTTTTTTAGCATTTATAATTTTATTTAAGACCTACAAGGTTTTGAAAACCTTGCAGGACGGACGTTTTGAAAACCCAATTTTTGTTCATTCTTAATTTGAGATTGTACCTACATCAAACACATTTCTACCATTTTCACTCATCATTTTTTGAGCATCAAAATTGGGCATTAACACCGTATTTAACACATTCAAATCCCATAAATTAGGGTTTTTAAACCATTCAGCCACATTCATTTTGATTTCGATGGCGGTGTTTTTTGACAACTCGAAAGTGCCAATTTCAACTTCAAAAGAAGTGTCTTCCAAAATTAAATTCATTGGATTCGAAGCATTCACTGCTCTGATTGCATGATAATTAAAATTTGCATTTTGATTGTTTGAGTCTTTGTATTTTCCATCAAATTGCATGAAATGATACCCTCCTCCCATCATCATTGGAACATTAAATGACGTAGAATTCAAATCGGGATAAATGCCATCAATATTGTCAGCATCAGTAAATCCAAAAGTAAATTTTAGAAATTGATTTCCTTGTGGAATTTGGGCTAGTACTAATTCAAGACCTGTGTTTTCGCCAATATTTATCAATTGATAGTTTTTTTCAAAATCGCCAATTTTTATTCTCGAAACAAGATATCTCAATCGTTCAATACTGATTTGTTCTCCATGTTCAGTTGTGAATTTGAAAGTATTAAAATCACTTGAATTTATGGGAATTCCATCCCAATTGTGAGTAAATTGTAGCGTAACTGTAATGGGTTCTAAATTGGTGCAACAGTCTTTCTTTTCACATCCCAACAGTAAAAAAAGCCCGACATAAAAAAGGATAAATTTTTTCACAAACTTTATTTTATTTTGATCAATAACGCATCAGAAAACCCTTTATTTTCAGTAATATCTTGATTTTCACTATAACTTTCGCCAATGGTAATGATTGAATTGTTTGAAAGTTCAGTAATATCAAACAAAAAATCATTTTCAGAGCCACCTATAAATTTTTGCCAAACGAGATTTCCAAATTCATCAATTTTCAAAATCCATGTATCATTTTGACCTTTATTTTCAAATCCATTGTTTGAACTTCTTGAATTTCCAGCAATGAAATAACCATCATTTTTAGATTTAAAAATAGCTCTTGCTGCATCAAAACTACTTCCACCAAATGTTTTTTCCCATAATAATTCTCCTTCAGGAGATATTTTTATCAACCAAATATCTGCAGCACTATTATTTTTAGAAACATCCTGATCTGAACTTCGAGTGTCGCCAACAATTAAAAAATTGCCATCATTGGTTTTGCAAATTCCTCTAGGCTCTTCAATTTCTGATCCACCAAAGTTTTTTTGCCAAATGAGTGCTCCATCACTAGCAATTTTTAGAATCCAGAAATCATATTGCCCTTTGTTATTGGTGATGTTAAAGTCATTGCTGTCTGAAGATGCAATAATTATAAACGAATTGTCATCAGTTTCTTGGATTCCAAAAGGAGTGTCAGTATTTGTTCCGCCAAAATAATTTTGCCATTCTTTGTTTCCAGAAGCATCCAATTTTATCGCCCAAACATCACCACCTGCATGTTTTTGAGCTGTTTTATTTCCTTGACCACCAGAAGCAGTCACGTCTAAAACACCTGTAATTAAAAACCCACTATCAGTTGTTTGAATCAATGATGTACCAACATCTGCCCCAGAAAATCCGAATGTTTTTTGCCAAGAAATATCGCCAGTTGACGAGGTTTTTATAATCCAAAAATCTTGATTTCCAGCATTTTCTGTTAGATTTCCATTGGTGCTTTTGCTAAATCCAAAAAGCGCAAAACCACCATCATTGGTGGCAATGATGTCTGCTCCTCTATCATCCTCTGAACCTCCAAAAGTTTTGCTCCACAACAAGACATCGTCTGCAGAAAATTTTAACAGCCAAAAATCAAAGCTTTCATCAGTTTTATCGGAAATGTCAAAATCATTACTTTGTGTGAAGCCTAAAATGGCATAACCCCCATCTGTGGTATTGACAACAGACTGAAAACTATCATTTTTAGCCCCTCCAAAGGTTTTTATGAGTTCAATTTTAGTAAGATTTGAGCCTATTTCAGGAAAAATAATGCCATCATTTTTAGAGCAATTGAAGAAGGAAATAAGCACCAAAAAGAACCAGCATTTTTTCATGAATCACGAAATATTAATTGGATTTTTTGATGATAAACAAACCATTATCGATATCACTAATCACAATATTTCCACTTTCAAAATAAGGATAAACACTCCATGCGCCATTAAATCCAGCAATATTATTTGTTGGATAGGTATCAAAAAAACCGATTTCAGTAATGCTTTTATTTCCAATATTTGTAATGTCAATCATTCTGACGCCTGCAGTATAATTTGCCAAATAAAAAGTATTATTTTTTACATATCCGTTGTGATCAATGGCATCTGTTGGTCCAAAATAATCAAAATGAAATTTTGGATTGTCCAAATCAGAAAAATCAAAAATAACGGTTCTTGTTTTGTTTCCAAGTCGGAATTCATCCAATTCATCTCCTAATAAAAAATAGCGCATATCCTGAGAAAACCAACCTTGATGTACATATCTTACATTCGAATAATTGGCGGTAGAAAGTTTGATGGGATTAGATTTGTTGGTAATATCTACAATGACAATTTCAGATTCATTGCTTCCAATCAATATTTCTTTTCCAACATGTTCTGTATCTGGGCCATTATAAGTAACCACCTGAGCATCATGACTATAGTTTCTAAATCCACCTTCGTCAATAGGATTTAATGGATTTTGAATGTTGATAAACAAAGGCCCACCAGCAAAAGGGCCACTTCTAGATGTTCCAACAGGATACGCATACCCTTTGGATTCATTGATGACGATATTGTGCGCACTTCCAAAACCTGTAAAAGTTGTCTCCGCTGAAAAATTTTGTGGAAGATTTGTGTCAGACCTCAATTTTGTTAAGTCAAAAACCTGCATTCCATGCCCTGTAGCTTCGCTAACCACAAAAGCATAATTGTTATATACTTTTACATCTCTCCAATTGCTATTTACAGTGGCTGTTGGTAAAAAACCAATCACTTTTGGTTTGGAGGGATTGCTGATATCTACAAATGAAATTCCTGTATTTAGTCCCATTAATACATATTCTTTTTGGGTTGTTGCATCTGTCCAACCCCAAGAATCATTTCCGGATAAATTGTTTGTTGGTGTGTTTGAACCATCTAATTCATCTAAACTTATATGTGCCATTAAATCGTAATTTTTACAAGGATAAATACCTGCAAAACCATTTACACATTTGGCTTCTGGAATAAACTCTATCACAGGTTCCTCATCAATAATTTCAGTTTTGGAACAGGAAATTAGTAAAAAGAAACTAAACAGCAAAAGAAGATTTTTCATTAGATAGTATTTTAAAAAGAAAGATTTTTTAAAAACGGAAATTTTAAAAAATAATATGAATGATTCAAAAATTATCAAAACAAATGTACTTAATTAATCAATAAAAAAGTCTCCATATAAAATTGAGTTTCTCAAATTTCAAGGATAAAAAAGTATTAAAAGCAAAGAACTTGCTATTTTTGCAATATGTTAGAAGATAAAAATCAAAATAGAACATCGTTGGCTGATTTGGGCGAATTTGGACTCATCAACCACATTACAAAATATTTTACCATTTCTAATGCATCCACTATAAAGGCTATTGGAGATGATGCTGCAGTTTTGGATGCTTCCCCAAAACAAACTGTTATTTCAACTGATTTGTTGATTGAAGGGGTTCATTTTGATTTGAGCTATACACCATTAAAACACTTAGGATATAAAGCTGTGATGGTTAATTTGTCTGACATTTATGCCATGAATGCTGTTGCTGAACAAATTACAGTTTCAATGGCAGTCTCTAACAGATTTTCTTTGGAAGCCATTGAAGAACTGTATGCAGGAATCCAGTTAGCTTGTGAAACTTATCAAATTGATTTGATTGGAGGAGACACCACTTCATCAACCAAAGGAATGTTGTTGTCAATTACTGCAATTGGCAAAGCAAACAAAGAGGACTTGGTGTATAGAAATGGTGCGCAACCCACTGATTTAATTATAGTAACAGGTGATGTTGGTGCAGCTTATTTAGGGTTACAAGTGTTGGAAAGAGAAAAACAAGTTTTTAAAGTAAATCCACAAAACCAACCAGATTTAGACAATTATACCTATTTAATTGAGCGTCAATTAAAACCAGAAGCTCGAAAAGATATTGCTGGAATGCTTAAAGAATTGGATGTAAAACCAACCTCGATGATTGATGTTTCTGACGGAATTTCATCAGAACTTTTTCATATTTGCACACAAAGTAATGTAGGATGCAAAATTTATGAAGACAAATTGCCTTTAGACCCCCAAGTTATTAGCACTTGCGAAGAATTTGAATTGGATTCAACAACGATTGCATTGAGTGGAGGGGAAGATTATGAACTCCTTTTTACAGTGCCAATTTCTGATTATGACAAGGTAAAAGGGAATCCAAATTTTTCAATAATTGGTCATATTACCGAAAAAAATCAAGGATTGGAGTTGATTACAAGGGGAGGACAAGAAATTCCATTGAAAGCACAAGGGTGGAATTCTTTTAAGGAGGGTTAATTTCACTTAAAGCGAAAGCAATATAAGTAGACACTTTCTTTAAATGAAGAAAGAGATTTTTTCGATTCCCCTTTTTTGTTTTATTATCTTGCGTCAAAAAGCCGCTATGAAAACAAATCACGAACTCGAACTTGCCATCGAATTTATCAATAAAACCGATAGAAACCTTTTTATTACTGGAAAAGCTGGCACAGGGAAAACTACTTTTTTACATCAAATTAAAAGTGAATCGCTCAAAAGATTGGTGGTTGTGGCACCAACAGGGGTTGCCGCTATCAATGCAAAAGGCGTAACTATTCATTCTTTTTTTCAAATGCCTTTTGGGCCGATTTTGCCCGGTCAAATCAGAAATAATAATGAACAACGCCGATTTTCAAAAGCAAAAATTGATATTATTAAATCTTTAGATTTAATAATTATTGATGAAATTTCAATGGTTCGTGCAGATTTATTAGATGGCATTGACCAAGTCATGAGAAAGTATAAAAACCGAGAAAAAGTTTTTGGTGGCGTACAAATTTTGATGATTGGCGATCTGCAACAATTGGCTCCTGTTGTGAAAAATGACGAATGGAGTTTGCTTCAAAAATATTATGAAAATATGTATTTTTTTAGCGCAAATGCCTTCAAAGAAGCCAATGTTGTTAAGATTGAATTGAAACATATTTACCGTCAAAAAAATGATGATTTTATCAAAATTTTAAACGAAATCAGGAACGATAATTTGTCTGATGAATCTGCCAAAATGTTAAATAAACGGTACAATCCGTCATTTTCACCAACAAAAGAAGAAGGTTATATTACGCTAACAACACACAATAATCGAGCGAATCTCATCAACAATTTTGAGCTTAACAAATTAACTTCAAAAAGCAATTTTTTTGAAGCTAAAATTTCAGGAAAATTCAGTGATAAGTCGTATCCAAATGATGAAAAATTGGAATTGAAAGTGGGTGCACAAGTGATGTTTATCAAAAATGATTCTTCATTAGAAAAAAGATATTTTAACGGAAAAATCGGGGTTATTACTGCTATTGCTAAAACTTCTGTGACTGTAAAATGTCCTAATGAAACTAAAGAAATTGTTACAGAAAACGAAACTTGGGAAAACATAAATTATACCATAAACGTCGAAACTAAAGCCATCAAAGAGGAAATTACAGGGGCTTTTACTCAAATACCTTTGCGTTTGGCTTGGGCAATTACCATTCACAAAAGTCAGGGATTAACGTTTGAAAAAGCTGTGATTGATGCCGAAGCGTCTTTTGCTCATGGTCAAACCTATGTTGCATTGAGTAGATGCACTTCTTTGGAAGGGTTGGTTTTGAAAACACCCATTTCATCTAATTCAATTATCAACGATAGTACTGTAAATATTTTCAATGAAACTTTGGCGGAAAATTGTCCTGATGAACAGGTTTTGAATGAATCCGAAAAACAATTTCAGTTCAATTTAATTTCAGAATTGTTCGATTATCAATTATTTTTATATCCTTCAACTCGAATTTTAGATGTTTTTTATAAAAACAGAAATAGTATCAAAGGTGAAGTTTTAGAGCATGTAGAAACCTTAAAAGAAAAAGGAATTGTGCCTTTATTGAAAGTTTCAACATCATTTAAAGGTCAATTATTAGCGATATCTCAAAATGAAATTTTGCCAGAAAATAGTTCTCAAATTCAAGATCGATTTAAAAAAGCAGTGACCTATTTTTTAACACAAACCAAAGAATTTATTCTAAAACCATTGAATCAAATTTCGTTTTCTACAGACAATAAAACAGTGAAAACCGATTTTTTAAAACCATTTGAAACGTTGCAAGAAAAAGTATCAGAAAAGATTTTTGTACTTGAAAAAATGACAGAGGGGTTTAATGTGAAAACCTATTTGCAAGAAAGAGCAAATGCTGTTTTACAATCAAAAGAGCCTGTGAAAAAGAAACCAATAACTTCAAAACGCGACCCAATTTTGGCAGTCCAATTGCGAGAATTAAGAGAGGATATTGCAAAAACTGAAAATGTTCCTCACTATATGGTTTTTCCTCAAGAGACTTTATACCTACTATGCGATTTATTACCAAGGACAGAAAAAGAATTGTTGAAAATTTCTGGGATGGGAAAAACACGTGTTGAAAAATACGGTCAAGAAATTTTAGAATTAATTGAAGCATATTGTCAAGAAAATGTAATAAATAGCTCAAATAATTTCGAAAGACCACCAAAAAAGGAAACCAAAAAAGAACCAAAAAAAAGCACTAAACAAATCAGTTTCGAAATGTTTAGAGCAGGGTTATCAATTCAAGAAATTGCCAAAGAACGCAGTTTTACCAGAAGCACCATAGAAAGTCATTTGGCGAGTTATATTCCTTCTGGTGAAGTAGATATTTTAGAATTAATATCCGTAAAAAAACACAAAGAAATCCTAAAAGCGATTGAAGAAATTGAATACAAATCACTCACAGAACTCAAAGAAAAAGTAGATGAAAGTTTTACATATGCTGAGTTGCGAATGGTTTTGATGACGTTGGAGAAGTAGATTTAAAAGAACCATTTACTCCAAATC
>DDMS01000063.1:25454-25755 GCA_002340765.1 Flavobacteriaceae bacterium UBA2540
AAAAGAACCATTTACTCCAAATCCCTCAAAACTAACTCGTCCAAAGAAGGTAAAAACCAGTCTGTATAGCTTTCTAAGGTTAAATTCGCGCAAATATCTGCAGCAATATTTGATGTAGTACATTCAGCGACGATATCTATTGTATTTTGAGCACCTGTGCCCACCACCTGGCCATCAGCACCGGTAATGGCAGTTCCCTTACAGCCCCACTGAGCGCCAACAGACTGATCTGAAGTTGCTACTACCAATCCTCCGGGTTCTGTCGCATCTAATGTAAGGAAAAATCAAATTTTTTATATTT
>DDMS01000020.1 GCA_002340765.1 Flavobacteriaceae bacterium UBA2540
ATCTGAAGATTATTGTATTGCTCGATTTTATCAGCCAATTCAATGATGTCTTTTTCAACAACCGGATTTTCAATTTCTGTTCTAAAACTTCTCATAAGCCCCACCCAACCTCCCCAAAGGGGAGGAGTTTTTTACGGATTTATTTTAGTGTTAATTTTTATTTTATATTTTTTTTAAAACTTGCTACATTATATATTCACAATCATTTCCCCTTTTGGGGGATTAAAGGGGGCTTTTTATAAATCCGACACCTACAGTATTATTGGTTTTTGGATTGATTAAGATAAAAGCGCCATTGTATTTATGTTTTTTATACGTATCAAAAAAAAGCGGTTTGCTAACTTTGATTTGAATATCACCAATTTGATTTAAAGTCAATGCTGTTGTATTTTCTTCAACTCCAGAAAAATCGGTCTTTAAAATCGTTGACAAATGTGTAATTTTTGCTTGCACATCATTGACACCATGTTTCAAATAATATTTTTGAGCGTTTTGAAGTGGTTCTTTATCCATCCAACAAATAGTTGCTTCCAACTCTTTTGCAATTGTTGGAATTTCATCAATCTTTACAATCATGTCTCCTCTACTTACATTCACATCATTTGTTAAAGTGATGGAAACTGAACTTCCTGAAAGCGCTGTGTCAAACTCTTGATCAAAAAAATAGATATTTTTGATAGTAGATTTTGTTAGAGAAGGCAACACCAAAACTGGGTCTCCAACCGAAAAATCACCACCATAAATTTTCCCAGCATACGCTCTAAAATCATGGTATTCAGCAGTTTTGGGTCTTATCACAGTTTGTATAGGAAATCGTGCATTTGCGCTGTCATTTGTTAATGTTGTGTCGATATTTTCTAGATAATCCAACAAGGTTTCTCCTTGATACCATGACATTTTGGTTGATTTCTCAACAACATTATCACCATTCAACGCAGAAATTGGAATGAATGTAATTTTTTGAGCCTCAAAATCACTTTTGGTTGCTAAATAGTTAATTTCATTTTTGATGGTTTGAAACTTTTCTTCCGAAAAATTCACCAAATCCATTTTATTCACAGCAACAATTACTTCTTTAATTCGCAATAAATTATTGATAAAAAAATGACGATATGTTTGTTCAATAACCCCATTTCTAGCATCCACCAAAATAATCGAAGCCTGTGCATTTGATGCGCCAGTCACCATATTTCGAGTATATTCAACATGACCTGGAGAATCAGCAATAATGAAACTTTTGGCAGGTGTAGAAAAATAAATATGCGCTACATCAATTGTAATTCCTTGTTCCCGTTCCGCAATTAAACCATCAGTTGCTAGTGAAAAATCCAAATAATCAAAACCTCGTTGTTTGCTTTTTTCTTCAATGGCTTTTAATTTATCCGTTGTTAACGACTTTGTATCGTACAAAAGTCGACCAATTAAAGTACTTTTTCCATCATCTACACTTCCTGCTGTTGCTATTTTTAGGTGCCCCATCCCAACCTTCACCAAAGGGAAAGGAGTTGGATTCGTTTGTGTTTTTGTGTAACTCATAAGTCAATTCGAAACCTCCTAAAAAGAAGGAACTCATTTAGAGTATTATTTTTATTTATATTAGTTCTGAAAATTTCAATACTTGTTTTAAACTGCAGACTTTAGGCAATCTCAATAATTAATATTTTCGCATTTTGTTTAAAGCCTTTAGCTTTTGACATTTTAAAAATATCCCTGTTGTTTACGTTTTTCCATGGCTGCTTCTGAACGTGAATCGTCAATTCTTGCACCTCTTTCTGAAATAGAAGCGTCTCTAATTTCTTCTACAACTTTATCAATTGTTGCAGCGTCGGAAATCACAGCTGCTGTACAACTCATATCGCCAACAGTTCTAAAACGCACAGTTCTTTCTATAACTTCCTCATACTCATCTCTATAAACCACATCATCATTGGCAGACCAAATAAATCCATCACGAATAAATGTTTTTCTTTTGTGCGCGAAATAAATAGACGGAATTTTGATTTGCTCTTTTTCAATGTATGACCAAACATCTAATTCTGTCCAATTTGAAATGGGAAAAACACGCACATTTTGACCCAATTCAATGCGTCCATTGAGCATATCAAACAACTCAGGACGTTGGTTTTTCTCATCCCATTGACCAAAATCGTCTCTCACAGAAAAAATACGTTCTTTGGCTCTCGCTTTTTCTTCATCTCTTCTTGCGCCACCAATACACGCATCAAAATCAAACTCTTCAATGGCATCTAACAAGGTTTCTGTTTGCAACATATTTCTACTTGAATATCTGCCTTGTTCTTCTTTTACTTTGCCATTATCAATGTTGTCTTGCACATTTCTAATGATTAATTCCAAACCTAATTCTTGAACCAATTTGTCTCTAAATGCAATCGTTTCAGGGAAATTATGACCTGTATCTATATGCAATAATGGAAAAGGAATTTTGGCAGGATAAAAAGCTTTTTGCGCCAAACGCACCAATGTAATGCTATCTTTTCCGCCAGAAAAAAGCAATACAGGACGTTCAAATTGGGCAATAACCTCTCTGAAAATATAAATAGCCTCGCTTTCTAAAGCATTTACTTTCAAAATTTTTTTAGTCATTTTTATTATTTTTTAAGAATGCAATCCACATTCTCTATTACTTTCTACTTTTGTTGGATCAAAATACACAAACTCGTTAGGTAATTGTCTTTCAAATAAATACGTATCTAAATCACTGTTTGACCAATGATAAAATGGACTCACTTTTAGCATGCCATCTTTGCTTTTTGAAACAATATCAATACTGTCTCTGAACGAAGTTTGACCTTTTCTCAAATTCGTAAACCAAACATCTGGCTGATGCTCTTTCATGGCTCTTGAAAAAGGTTCTAATTTTACTTGCTCCGTAAACAATTGATGTTTTGGATCGTCAATACTAGGCAATCCCAAAACCACATTTCTATATGCAACTGTTTGTTTTGGTGTGTATAAATGAATGTTTAAATTCAATGTTGAAATCAGCAATTCTGCGTGTTTATAAGTTTGAATAGTATTATACCCTGTATCGCACCAAATTACTTTAACATCAGTTTTAACGGCAGTTACAGCATTTAAAATCGCCACTTCATAAGGCCTGAAATTTGTGGTGATTACTGGATTTTTTGCAATCTGTATTGCCCATTTGATTATCTCTTCTGGACTTTTATCTTTCAATTCTTTATTAGTTTTTTCTATATCTAAGTTCATTATTTTCCCCATTTTACGTTATTCCAAACCCTTTCATGAAAAAAATACAATATCATTTTTGTCATTACTTCTAGAGATGCAATTGATGCGGCCAAAGAAATTTTTTGAGTGATAAAATAAGAAATGATTAAGGTATCAAGTGTTCCAATAAGTCTCCAGCTTATGGCTTTAACGACACTTCTTATAGGTCTTTCTGATTTTTTATCTTCTTCAAAGCTTCCTTTATTTTCGGATTTATTGAATATCATTTGGTCTAAAATTATTAAAATTTTTTTACCCTACTTAATTGGTAGAGTTTGCAAACTTACATCATTAAAAAGATAAATTGAAGTAAAAATTTAAATATTTTATATAATTCCTATCGATTTAATAGATTATAAAAAATAGACTTAAAATATTATTAATATCGTATTGATTTTTATATTTAAGTAAAATATAAGAGATAAAAAAAGTGATTCTTTTGAAATTTTTAGAATGTTTTTCCTAAAGTAAACTGAATAGGAATCGCAATTCCATCATTTCTGGTGAAAATATTTCCTTTAGAATAATGCATAATTCGCAATTCAGCATTGTATTTTCGGTCTTTTCCAAAGAAAATACCAAAACCCATAGTGTCTTGAAAAGTTATTTTAGGACCTGTTTTTGTATTGTTAATATCACTTTTCGTTAAGAAAGTTGGTCCAATTAAAGAGTAATTTGTATAAAAATCAAAACCATCTCTTCTTAATAAATAGAATCGCAAAACTGGGAAAACAGAAAATGCAAACACATTTCCATTATTTATTGGTGACTGAAAATAGGTAACACTTGCGCCCCAATCTAAAGAAAAAATTCTTTCAGATCTATAAATAAGTCTCTGATAAATCAACGAAAAAGCATGATTTGCTTTGACTTCACCCAACCAAAAAACAGGAATTCCAAAACTTTCAAAATTACCCACTTTTAGACTCATCCCAAAAAAACGATTCACTCCAAAACCAATAGCACTTGTTCCATAGCTCACTTGAAAAATATTCTTTGGAAAAAAATAGTCGTTATTCGCATATTCATTCGCGGTTTTGTCGTCAACTTGTTGCAAATGATATTCAAATCCAACACTTGCTTGCGAAATAGAAGGTTGATTGTGGTTCGTTGATTTTGGCAAAAAAGTACCGTTTGCAGATAATCTCCATTTGTCTGACAACCAATACTGAAAGCCAAATCCATATAATAAACTGGCATAATGGGCATCTTCATATATCACTTTGTCATTAATTGAAAACGCAAATCTGGTTATATTTGCAACGCCAGCTTCTGCATAAAATGACGTTTTTTTATCAATATTAAAATCTTTTTTGACTGACAATGACCAAGCATTGATCCACACACTTCGTTCATATCCAATATTATTGACGTTGTCATATTTAAACCAAGATGCAGGTCACATCGTTCCGAATTGAGCCGAAAAATCATCTATAATTTTGTGACCTAATAACAATCTGCCTGAAAACCAATCGCGACTGAAGGTATTTGTGGCATATCCATCAATCAAATTTTCGTTTGAAAAAGGATAAAAAATTCCACCCAAATTGATGCTATAATAGGATTTTGATAAAAAATTAGTAAATTTTGTTTTTGAAGCATTTTCATTTTGAGAAAAACTCTTGAGTGAAAAAAGAAGTATTGAAATTATGATTAAGTATTTTCTCATAAATTTAAAACTCATTTTTCGTCAAACTTTCCAACGTGGTATTTTTAAAAATTTGCAAGGTACTGTCTCTCACTTGAATCATTAAATTGTGCACTGTACAAGCATTTTCATCTGGACAATCATCACATTTTTCATAAAAATTCAAACTTACGCAAGGCACCATCGCAATTGGACCTTCCAAAACGCGCATCACAGCTGTCATTTGAATTTCTGAGGGATGTTTCAATAAATAATAGCCTCCTCCTTTTCCTTTTTTAGAGCCTAAAAAACCTGTTTTTCTGAGAGTTAATAAAATACTTTCTAAAAACTTTAATGAAATATTTTCGCTTTTAGAAATCGTAGCAATTTGAACAGGACTTTTGTCATGTTGTCTCGCCAAATAAGTGAGCGCTTTGATTCCGTATTTTGTTTTTTTAGACAGCATGAAACAAAGATATTGGTTTTTAGTTTTTAGTTGTTAGTTTTTTAGATTTTGGTTTTTGGGTTGAATAAAATCACAAACAACAGAAACCCTCAAACATTTATTTTTAAAATTTAACTGTAAAACTAATTAGCATTAAAATCTAAAGCTTGTTCAATATCCGCAATAATATCAGCCACGTTTTCCAAACCAACAGAAACTCGCACCAAACCATCTGTAATTCCGACTTCTAACCTGTCTTTTTCTGATAATTTACTGTGTGTTGTTGAAGATGGGTGTGTCACAATGGTTCTTGTATCGCCCAAATTTGCTGACAATGAACACATTTTGATGTTGTTCAAAAAAGTTCTTCCTGCATCAATACCGCCTTTAATTTCAAAAGCGACAATATTGCCTCCTAATTTCATTTGCTTTTTAGCAATTTCATACTGTGGATGTGATTTTAAAAAGGGATATTTTACCATGTTTACATTTGAATGTTGCTCTAAAAACTCAGCAACTTTTTGTGCATTTTCAGCATGTTTTTCAACTCTGATTGCCAAAGTTTCTAAACTTTTTGATAAAACCCATGCATTGAAAGGTGACATTGCAGGTCCTGTATTTCTGGCAAACAAATAAATTTCGTGCATCAATTCTTTGTTTCCGACTGTAATTCCACCCAAAACCCTGCCTTGACCATCAATCAATTTTGTTGCGGAATGAATCACCAAATCTGCTCCAAATTTGATAGGTTGTTGCACATAAGGTGTTGCAAAACAATTGTCTACAATATAAATCAGGTTGTGTTTTTTGGCGATTTTCCCAATCAATTCCAAATCTAAAATATCTACTGCAGGATTTGTAGGCGTTTCTATGTATAAAATTTTCGTGTTTTCTTGAATCAAACTTTCTAACAAATCAACCTCATTAACTTTAAAATAAGTAGTTTCAATATTCCATTTTGGGAAAAATTTGGTAAACATAGCATGTGTAGAACCAAAAACGGAACTACAAGAAACAATGTGTTCGCCCGCTTTTAGCAATGCTGCAAACGACGTAAAAATCGCAGCCATTCCAGTGGCAAAAGCATACCCAGCCTCTGCCCCTTCCATTTCAATAATTTTATTGACAAATTCAGTGGTGTTTGGATTTGTAAATCGGCTGTATAAATTGCGCTCTTTTTCTTCTGCAAAAGAGGCACGCATATCTTCAGCATCCTCAAAAACGAAACTAGAAGTAAGATATAACGGTGTTGAATGCTCTGAAAACTGACTTCTTTCATTCTGATTTCTGATGGCATTGGTTTCAAAATGTTCGCTCATATTTTTGGGTACTAATTATTGGTTTTTGTTATTATCCCTAAAAGGTTTTTAAAACCTTACAGGGGCTTTTAATCATTATTTCATTAATTCATTGCAATCCGTAAAATATCGCCAAAAACACCTCTTGCAGTTACTTTTGCACCTGCTCCAGCGCCTTGAATAACAATGGGTTGTGCACCATAAGATTCTGTATAAATTTCAAAAATTGCATCAGAACCTTTTAACGAACCTAAAGGGGAATTTTGTAAAACAGAAACCAATTTCACTTCCAAAATTCCTTTTTCTTTGGATAAATCTCCACTCAACTCGCCAATATAACGCAACACATGATTGGGTTTTTGTGCATTTTTCAACGTTTGATATTCTTCATTCAATAAATTCATATTTTTTAGAAAATAATTCACATCATTCCCTCTTAAATTTTCTGGAATCAGGTTTTGAACAATGACTTCATGCAATTCATTTTCTAAATCCAATTCTCTCGCTAAAATTAATAATTTTCTGGCAACATCAACACCACCCAAATCATCTCTTGGGTCTGGCTCTGTAAAACCTTTAGAAATGGCGTCTCGTAATACTGTTGAAAACGAAATTTCTTCTACAGAAAATGTATTGAACAAATAACTCAAAGTTCCTGAAAAAACACCTCGAATTCTAGTGATATTTTCTCCTGATTCGTGCAACAAACGAATTGTATCAATCAATGGTAAACCTGCACCAACATTGGTTTCGTATAAATATTGTTTTTTGTGTTCTTTTAGTTTTAAACGCAGTTTTTTGTAAAAATCAAAAGATAAGGTATTTGCAATTTTATTACAAGAAACTAAGTCAAAACCTGATTCAATAAGAGGAATGTATTGATTTACGAAATCAACATTTGCAGTATTATCAATCGCAATTAAATTCTCTAAATGATGCGTTTTTGCAAAAGAAATTATGTGCTCAACTGTCAAATTTTCGACACCATTTTGCAATAATTCAGGTTCCCACTTTTGATTAACGCCGTTTTTGTGTAGCAATACTTTTTTTGAGTTTGCGACTGCAAAAACATTCAATTGAATTTTTCTTCTTTCTAAAATTTGTGGAATATTTTCTAATATTTGATTAATTAATGTAGCACCAACCAACCCTTTTCCGAAAATGGCAATGTTTACTTTTTTGGAAACTCCGAATACTTGACCGTGAATCACATTAACAGCTTTGTGCAACTGTTCTTTTTTTACAATAATATTCACATTTTTTCCGGTTATCGAATTATTAAACAACAATGGTATGATTTGATTTTTAATCAAAGCATTGTATGGATGGTGAAATTCGCTCAAATCTTGACCAATAATTGAAATGACTGCAACATTTTTTATCACCGAAATTTGATTGACATCTTGCGAATATAAATCACTTTCAAACTCATTCTCTAGCGCTTTTACTGCTTCTTCAGCTTTATTTTCTTCAATCACAAAACCAATTCCTCTTTCTGAGGAACCTTGCGAAATGATGCTCACACTGATGTTTTTAGCACTCAATGTTTTAAAAATTCGTGCATCAACACCCACTTTTCCCAACAAACCTCTTCCTTCAAAATTCAGCAAACAAACATTGCTGATGGTTGAAATGGATTTAATGCCTTTTGAAGAAGTTTCAGAGGTGATTAAAGTGCCTTTATCTTCCTTGTTAAAAGTATTCAAAATCCGAAGATTGATGTTTTTTTCTAATAAAGGAATGATGGTTTTTGCGTGCAAAATGTTTGCGCCAAAATTTGCCAATTCATTCGCTTCTGAAAAAGAGAGCTGTTCAATTTTCTTTGCATCAGCCACCAATTCAGGATTTGCTGTGAAAATTCCATTCACATGCGTGTAGTTTTGCAACTCGTCTGCATCTAAATAATTTGCTAATAATGCTGCTGTATAATTGCTGCCATTTCTGCCTAAAGTAGTGGTTTCGTTTTTTTGATTGCTGGCAATAAAACCAGTAACTAAATTGAATGTTTTGCTATTTTCTTTGAAAAACTGCACTGTATTTTCTTTAGAAATTGCTTTAATAGGTTGCGCATTTCCAAAGTTTTCATCGGTAATAATTAGGTTTCTTGCGTCCGCAATTTTTACTGGAATTCCCTCATTTTCAAGCAAGCTTGCAACTAATTTTACTGACAATAATTCGCCTTGCGCTAAGACTTCATCTTTGATTTTTTCACTGAAATCGCCCAACAAAGAAACACCTTCAAAAATAGTTTTGAGTTTACCAAACTCTGCTGAAAAATCAACATTTTTATTAGGTTCCAATTGATACGATTTCAACTCTTCAAAATCAGACAAGTACTCTTTTTTTGCAGCCGCTTTCTCTAAAATTTCTTCCAATTCATTGGTGGTATTTCCTCTTGCAGAAAGCACAATGGTAAATTTTTCTTGATTTTTTACTTTGTCAAGAATGATTTTCATAGCATGTTGCAATCCAGTTCCGTTTGCCAATGATTTTCCTCCAAATTTTACAACTTTCATTTTTTTAGCCCTGTAATTTGTATTAAAAATAGGTTCAATAATCTGTTGTAATTGTTCATATTCCATCAAAAAAGCATCATGACCATGCACAGAATGAATTTCATTATAGGTCACGTTTGCTTTGGTCAACGCCAATTTTCTTTGCGTTTCTCTGTTTTCATCTGCCGTAAAAAACAAATCAGAATCCACTCCAATAATGTGAATATTAGCTTCGATTTTTTCTAAAAACTCAATCGGAATTTTCCCATTATTGGTCACATCAATTGATTTTAACAACTGATTCATCAATTTATACGAAGACAATTGATAACGTTCTTGCAGTTTTTTTCCATGATGCAACAACCAACTTTCAACATTGAAAATTGATAATTCCTCATTTTTGGAACGCTGAAATCGTTTTTTAAAAGATTCAGGAGTTCTGTAACAAAGCATGGCATGCATTCTTGCATCATGCACAGGATTGTTGGAATTGACTAAAAACTGCTCTTGAATTTGACAATTGGCAATCAACCAATCTGTTGATTTCCAGTCCGTGGCAACAGGAATAAAATGCTGCGTTAATTGAGGATTCAAAACCATCATTTCCCACGCAATTCCTCCACCCAATGAACCTCCAATCAATGCAAAAAGCTGTTTAATTTTTAGTTCTTTTAAGCCAATTAAAAAAATTCGTGCAATATCTCTAGCAATAAAACTTTTGTAATCGTCAACCACAAATCCGTCAAAACCATTGCCAGGAATGTTGAAAGCCAAAACTGTATATTTTTGGGTGTCAATGGTTTTTTCATCGCCAATAATTTCAGACCACCAACCATTTTCACCTGCAACATTGCTGTTTCCTGTCAATGCATGATTGACCAAAACTACTGGAGCATTTCCTAAAGGCTGTCCAAATAGTTGATAGCTCAATTCAATATTTTGAAATTGTGCACCACTTTCTGTGGTGAAACTAGGAATTATAATATGTTGTAAATGCTCTTTCAATTAGTTATTTTTTATTATTCAAAAAATACCTACAAGGTCTTAAAGACTTTGTAGGATGTAGTTACTAAATTTTTGCAAATGCAGCTTTTAAATCGGCTTTTAAATCCTCAATATCTTCAATTCCTACAGAAAGTCTGATTAAATCAGTAGTGACTCCTGCACTTAATTGTTGAGCTTCATCCAATTGTTGATGTGTAGTACTTGATGGATGAATAATCAATGATTTTGTATCGCCAATATTTGCCAATAACGAAAACAATTTAGTTTCGTTTGAAATGGTTTTAGCAGCTTCAAATCCTCCTTTTGCCCCAAAAGTAACAATCCCACTTTGACCATTTGGCAAATATTTATCTGCTAATGATTTGTATATACTGTTTTCCAAACCTGGATAATTTACCCAAGCAACTTCGTCTTGTTCTTGCAACCATTGCGCAATTTCCAACGCATTTTTTGAATGTTGTTTGATTCTTACAGTGAGTGTTTCCAGTCCTTGAATGATTTGGAAAGCATTTGTTGGACTCAAAGCGCCTCCAAAATCACGCAAACCTTCTAAAATTAGTTTGAAAGTATAAGAAGCTGCACCCAAAGTTTCATAGTATTTTAATCCATGATAACCCGCTGAAGGCTCTGTAAACTCAGGAAATTTTCCACTAGACCAATCAAATGTTCCTGCATCAATAATGGCTCCTCCTAAAGAATTTCCTTGACCTCCAATGTATTTTGTCAAAGAATGAATCACAATATCAGCTCCATGTTTTATAGGGTTTAACAAAGCAGGACTTGCCACTGTATTATCCACAATAAAGGGCACTTTTGCAGCTTTTGCTTCTTTGGAAATAGCTTCTAAATCCAAGACATCCAACTTAGGATTTCCTAGTGATTCCACAAAAAAAGCTCGGGTATTTTCTTGAACAGCTTTGCCAAAGTTTTCAGGTTTTTCGGCATCTACAAAGGTAGTTGTAATGCCCAATCTCGGTAACGTTACATTCAATAAATTGTATGTTCCACCATATAAACTGCTTGATGCCACAATATGATCACCCGCTTTTAATAAGGTTAAGAATCCTGTTGAAATAGCAGCAGTTCCTGATGCAAAAACAACAGCACCAATGCCACCTTCAATAGCCGCTAAACGATCTTGTAAAATTTGATTGGTTGGATTGTTCAATCTAGTGTAAATAAATCCTAATTCTTTTAATGAGAATAGGTTTGCAGCATGATCTGCATTGTTAAAAACATAAGAGGTTGTTTGGTAAATAGGCACAGCTCTTGTTCCTCCATTTTTTGTAACATCATGTCCTGCATGCAACGCGTTGGTTGCGAATTTTTGTGTACTCATTTTTCTGTTTTTTTGAGTTAATAAATAAAACATTTACATCAATTTGATTGATGTACTGTGCTTACTAGAAAAATGTTATTAAGAAATTTAGAAATCCCTTAGACTAAGAAATTTTTTCTTTGTTATCTATCCATTTTTTAATTGGGTAGAATTTAGCACCTTTTCCAAAAAATGGGAGGTTGCTAAGGCTTCAAAGGGTCTAGTCCCTCCACCTTTCTTGATAACATTTCAATACGTTAATTGAACTTTGTAGTTGCAAATATTGCAACAGAAAAATGGATTATGCAAATTATTTTTTAGTTATTTACGAAATACTTTTACCCAGCAAAATGAAACATTTACATTTTAATTGATAATTTTTTCAAAAAAAGATTATCAATTTAGAATTAAAATCTAAATTTGCAATTATAACAAGAGGAAAAATTTGAACTGATTGCAACCTCTTAAGCTGAAATGAATTCAGTTTAAACAAAAATGCTAAAGCAGAAAGTTTCTACTACTTTTAGCTACCAAGCAATCATTTTTATTTTTCAGATACCTAAAAACAATTGTTTTATGTCGTACTTATTTACATCTGAAAGTGTTTCTGAGGGACATCCAGATAAAATTGCAGATCAAATTAGTGATGCTTTAATTGATAATTTCTTAGCATTCGATAAAACTAGCAAAGTAGCTTGTGAAACTTTGGTAACCACTGGGCAAGTAATTTTGGCTGGCGAAGTTAAATCGGAAACGTATTTAGATGTGCAACAAATTGCCAGAGATGTCATCAATAAAATTGGTTACACCAAAAGTGAATATAAGTTTGAGGGTAATTCATGTGGTGTTTTGTCAGCAATTCACGAGCAATCTCCTGATATCAATCAAGGAGTTGAAAGAAAAAATCCTGAAGATCAAGGTGCAGGAGACCAAGGAATGATGTTTGGGTATGCCACTGACGAAACCGATAATTATATGCCATTGGCACTAGAATTGTCTCACAGATTGTTGAAAGAATTGGCTGAAATCCGAAGAGAAAGCAATGAAATTCCTTATTTAAGACCTGATGCCAAAAGTCAAGTTACGATTGAATATTCGGATGAAAATGTGCCGCAAAGAATTGATACCATTGTGATTTCTACCCAGCACGATGATTTTATAAAACCCGCATCCGAAAGCAAAAAAGACAAAACGATTGCTGATGAAAAAATGTTGAAAATCATTTTTGATGATATTATTCGCGTTTTAATTCCGAGAGTAATTGCTAAATTACCAGAAAAAATTCAACGATTATTTACAGACGAAATTAAATATCACATCAATCCAACTGGTGTTTTTGTGATTGGAGGGCCACATGGAGATACAGGTTTGACCGGACGTAAAATTATCGTAGACACTTATGGAGGAAAAGGTGCTCATGGTGGAGGCGCGTTCTCAGGAAAAGACCCAAGCAAAGTAGATAGATCAGGAGCTTATGCAACCAGACATATTGCCAAAAATATTGTAGCTGCTGGTTTGTGTAAAGAGGTTTTGGTGCAAGTTTCGTATGCCATTGGGGTTGCAAAACCTACAAGTATTTATGTAAACACACTTGGCACCTCAAAAATAAAAATGACAGATGGTAAAATCGGGGAAATTATCGAGAAATTATTTGATATGCGTCCTTATGCCATTGAACAACGATTGAAACTTAGAGCGCCAATATATTCTGAAACTGCGGCTTATGGTCACATGGGAAGAACTCCTGAAAAGAAGATTGTCACTTTTTCAAATCCAATGGGAGAGACTGTTTCGCAAGAAGTAGAAACGTTTACCTGGGAAAAATTGAACTATGTTGATGACATCAAAAAAGCATTTTCGCTTTAAAATTGTTTGAAGTTATTCCACAGAGTTACACTGACGAATCACAAAGGTTCACAAAGGGATTGGTTTTTCTTTAAGCATTTTGTGACTCCTTCATGTTTTTTATGGTGCAACTTTTTCGATTGGTATTTGAATTCGCTTTAAAATTGTTTGAAGTTATCCCACAGAGTTCCACTGAGGAGTCACAAAGGTTCAAAAAGGAATTGGTTTTCTTTGAGCATTTTTGACTCCTTCGTGTTTTTATGATACAACTTTTAGGGTTATCACTTGAAAACACCCTTTCTATCTCTTTAACATTTTTTTAAGAGTCCGTCCTTGTCTGTTTGTGTACTTTCGGAAAATATTCAAATCACACACAATTATGACAAAAAAATAGTATTGCAGCTGCTCACAGTTGTATTTGTTTTTTCTTTTTCTGCGGAAACTCTAGCTCAAAGCAAAAAAAAGAAAAAAGACGATAAAGAAGCGGTGGTCAATTCTGCTACAAAACCCTCTTTTGAATAAGAAACCCCGCCTTTTGGGTAACTGCAAAAAGTAAGCAATTTAATTTAAACAAAAATAGAAATGACAATACTGAAATCGACTGCGAGCGGCGTATGCGCCCCATCCCCCATCTACCGGACAAAATCTTTACTACGTGTCATGGCTTATGCCGTAGGGCTTTTTCTGGTTGTGTCGGCATGCAAAAAAGAGAATGACCAAGATGATCTAAATTCCTTGTTGGTTTACGAAGTAGCACTGGACGCCTTTGTGGCGGATTTGCAGGCCCAACCACTCGATTCTGCTGGCCTTTCCAATCGGGTAAGGGATTATTTAGCGCCCCAATCGGGAAGTTTCTTTGGTGCCACCGTGGCGCTATTGGACAGCGCCAGAAAGGTGTACTACAGCCCCTATTGGTATCGCCTAAATGATATCTTGGCTTTGAAAAACTTAGCAGACCCAGCCTATCAAATAGACGAACAAGAGTGGCTGCGCCGGCCTATCGACAGTGGTTATGCCATTTGGACCGAGCCTTATTTTGACGCCGGAGGTGGCGAGGTGTGGATGAGAACACGCGCCGTTCCTGTAGTCATAAACAGCGAAATAGTGGCTGTGGCCACCACCGACGTAAAAGTGCAATAATCTTCAACCAACTAAAACCATAGAATGTTGAAAAAAGCAATGGACATGTCTCGTCCTAAAATAAGTTTACATAAAACCATTTGTAAACATGAAGAAAGCCATCACAAAAAATAGCCCGAACGACGCTACATTTTATAGCGTAGAATTTAAAAGAAAAATTGTTGAAGAATACCTTGCGAGTGATTTTACCAAACGAGAACTACAAGACAAGTATGGCATTAAAGCCAATAGTGCAATTCAGGAATGGATTCATAAATTTGACATATCGTACTATTTAAAAAGCTAACAAATGATAGACGAATATTTAAATATAGTTCTTGAAGATGGAGACAGTGCTGTTTTAGTATTCGCAATCGGACATATTTCAAAGAAAATTGGAATGAGCAGACCAAGTCTCTACAAAGTATTATCTGAAGGGACAAAACCAAAATTTTGGACAATCATTAAAGTGCTAAAAGCTATTGGTGGACAAATCAACGTGAAACCAATCTCGGCTTTAAAAACACCCAATAGCGGATTTACAATCTGTACCTATACTAATAACAAATAAATAATCACATTCACCATAATTCTCTAAAAAAAAAACATTGCCTGAAGATTATTATTTTAGCTACATAAAAAATATTTTTTTTCAAATTGCAAATCTGCACTATCGGAAATTTAGTATTTTTTAAACAAATCAAGCAAAACAACGCAACCTACTTTTCATATTCCAATATCATTTTTTTTTACAGAATTCATTAATAAACAACTCATTATTAATAACTCACAGAAAGTTTATAATAATTTTAACAAAACAAAAAACTGATTTCTTGAGTCTGTTTTTAAAAATGTTGTAAATTTGATGTAGATTATGAAACAATCAGTATTAAAAATAACTTCCTTTGCACTTGCTTTTTTGGTGCTGTTTTCAACCTTTTCTTTTTCGGTTGAAAAGCATTTTTGTGGAGAGTTTTTAATGGATGTTTCTTTCACTGGTGATGCAGCAGATTGCGGCATGGACATGGAAAAAGTCGCTAATACCAAGAAGAAAAATTGCTGCAAAGACGAAATCCATCTCATAGAAGGTCAAGACGAATTACAGCAATTTTCATTGGCTGATTTTGATCTTGAAAAACAACAATTTGTGGTTGCTTTTGCAACTTCGTATTCATCGTTTTTTGTAGAGAAAACAATCAAAAATTCTTTCTACAAACACTTTTCTCCTCCTGACATTTCCAAAGATTACCAAGTACTTTTCCAGACATTTATCATTTGATTTTTAAGTATTGACTCGTCAAAATCTTCATTTCGAAGGTTTTAAAAATACGTTCATACATTATTAATCATAGAAAAAATGAAAAAATACATTCTCAGTTTATTCCTGTCTTTAGGGCCAATATTCCTTTATTCTCAAACAACGTTCAAAGGAATGATCATGGACAAAAACAATCCAAAAGACAAACTAGGCATTGAAGGCGCAAGTGTTCATTGGCTAGCAACCAACGTTAGCTCAATCACCAACGAAAAAGGGTGGTTTGAAATTGCTTACAAACCCGAATACAAAAAGTTAGTGGTCAATTATGTTGGTTTTAAATCAGATACGTTAACAATCACAAATTTATCGCCCATTCACCATTATTTGACACCTCAAGGTGATTTGGATGAAATTACTATTAATAGTAAAAAGAAAACAATTCAAAAATCGTTATTCACAACAACCAATGTTTTTACAGTGAGTAGTGCCGAATTGTTAAAAGCTGCTTGTTGTAATTTGGCAGAAAGTTTTGAAACAAATCCCTCTATTGACGTTAGTTTTTCTGATGCATTAACAGGCACAAGACAAATCAGCATGTTGGGATTGACAAGTCCGTATTTGTTAATCACGCAAGAAAATATTCCATCTGTGAGAGGTGCAAGTCAGGTTTTCGGACTCACATTTACGCCAGGAAGTTGGGTAGAAAGCATCCAAATTACCAAAGGCGCAGGAAGTGTAACCAATGGTTTTGAGAGTATTTCAGGGCAAATCAATACGGAATTAGTGAAACCTGCTACTGACAATGCGTTCTTTTTGAATATGTTTGCTTCTCAAATGGGTCGTTTTGAAGTGAATACACATTTCAACAAGAAAGTTTCTGACAAGTGGGATACTGGATTGTACATTCACGGAAACTACACAGGTGAAAAATTTGACATGAACGAAGACAACTTTTTAGACATGCCATTGTCTAAACAAATCAATGTATTGAATCGTTGGCAGTTTACGGATGCTGAAAAAGGTTGGGTTAGTTTTATCAACGTTCGTTTTATGAATGACGAAAAACAAACCGGCGAATTGGAATTCAATCCTGAAATTCACAGAGGAACTACCGATTTTTGGGGAAGCGAAATCGATACGAAACGTTTTGAAACCTCAGCAAAATTGGGCTATGTATTTCCTGAAATGCCATTTCAAAGTTTTGGATTTCAAATTGCGTATAGCAATCATCAGCAAGACTCGTATTTTGGATTGAATGCCTATGACATTCAGCACCAAAGTGTGTATTCGAACTTGTTGTTCAATTCGATTATTGGTGATACTCGCAACAAATTTAAAACTGGAATTTCTTTTACTGCAGATACTTTTGATGAGTTTATAAATCTGACTGATTTCAGTAGAAAAGAAAATTCGTTAGGTGCGTTTTTTGAATACACATTTGACAATTTGGATAATTTTAGTTTGGTGGCTGGTTTGCGAGTTGACTCTCATAATCTATTAGGAAATTTTATCACTCCGCGTTTGCATTTAAGATACAATCCCTGGGAAAATGGTGTGATAAAAGCCTCTTTTGGACGCGGAAAAAGAAGTGCAAACATCTTTGCTGAAAACCAACAATTGTTTGCGAGTTCAAGACAAATCAATATCGAAAATAACAACGGAAATATTTACGGATTGAATCCTGAAATTGCCTGGAATTACGGAATTTCTTATTTGCAAAAGTTCACACTTTTCAATCAGAAAGGAGACGTCACGTTTGATTATTACAGAACCGATTTTAGCAATCAAGTGGTGGTTGATTGGGAAAATCCACAAGCAATCTCTTTCTATGATTTGGATGGAAAAAGCATTGCCAATAGTTTTCAATTAGAGGCGACCTATAATTTGGCTAAAAATTTAGATTTCAGAGCTGCCTATAAATACTTTGACATTGCAACCACTTATAAAAGCGGCAATTTGCAGAAACCCATTCAGCCTCAAAACCGATTTTTTGCAAATCTTGGTTACGAAACTGAATTGGAAAACGAAAAACAATGGCGTTTTGACATGACTTTCAATATCATTGGAAAACAGCGATTGCCAGACACGAGTTCGAACCCTGTTCAATATCAATTGGATGAATTTGCAGCACCTTATCAATTATTAAACTCACAAATCACTAGAGTTTTTTCTGATAAATTTGAAGTATATATTGGCGGAGAAAACTTGACAAATGTGCAGCAAAAAAATCCTATCTTGGGCAGTGATAATCCTTTTGGTTCGAATTTTGATACAACCATTGTATATGCACCTATTTTTGGACGCGCTTTGTATGCGGGTTTGCGATTTAAAATTAAATAACACTCAATAAATAAGAAATAAACAATCAATAATTATGAAAAACATCATTTTAGTATTTAGTTTCCTTTTTGTAGGAATGACAGTTCAATCTCAAGAAGTTAAAAAAGATAAAAACACCAAAGTTTCTATGGAAGTTGACGGTGTTTGTGGCATGTGTAAAAAGCGTATTGAAGCAGCTGCTTTGAAAACTTCTGGTGTAAAATTTGCGATTTGGGATGTGAAATCACACCAATTAAACCTGATTTTGGATGAAAACAAAACAGATGTTTCTAAAGTTCAGAAAAGTATTTTGGCAGTGGGTCATGATATTGTTTTGAGTAAAGACAAAAAGCTAATTGCAGCTGAAGAAAATTATAACACTGTGAGTCCTTGTTGTAAATATCGAGATGAAAAAGTAGTTCTTGAACACGAAGGTGGGATGAAGAAACATTAGGGTTAGAGGTAAAAGGTAAAAGTAAAAAATCCGAACGCATATAGTTGCTTTCGGATTTTTTTATTTTTATAAAACAGAATTATTACATTGATTAACTGTTACATTAATTCACTGTATCATTAACACATTGACATCCCAATCCAAAAAATATAGGCATTTAAAAGCATAAAAAATAATGCAGGCAATGAAACCCAAAGACTGTCTTTCAATTTGAATCGGATAACCAAACCAAGCAACATCATCAGTGATAATCCAGCAGCGGAAATTAGTAACAAAGGCGTGTAAAACCAAAACCCTAGGAGCAAACCAAGGGCACCTATTAATTGCAAAATAATGGTAAGCAATCCTAATTTTTCAAGCTGAAAGCGTTTGAATTCACTTTTCATATGTGGACCTTTGAAATAGGAAATGCCATACCCTAAAAATGAAATACTCGAAACAAAAACACCCATTGTGTAAAACGCCATCTTTTAAAGTAGGTTAGCAGCATTCAGCACAATAAAAGCGCACAATACCAAAAGAATGAGTGATGGCAAGCGCTGTTTCATGGGATTATTTGCCTTGAAATGAAAATACTGTGCAGCAACCATGAAAAATCCCATGAAGAGTGCTGAAAATAAAATCAAAGACGGAAACCAAATTCCAACAACCAACAAAGTTGCCAAAACTGTTTTTGAAAACCCTACAAAACTTCTTACGAGAATGCTCAATCCGAATTGACCAAACTCCTTTACTACATTGTGTGTTCTAAAAATCCAAACAAAAGCCACAGAAGCAGCTACAATAATTTGAGCAATGGTAATAAAATTATTCATAATAAGTACGTTTAAAAAGCGGTTTAAAGATACAAACAATCTGTGAATCAAAGTGATTATGGATTGTATAAAAATTGTGAGTCAGAATTGTACGTTGCCTTTTCATAAAAGTTTATAATGCATTGAAGAGTAAATAAGAAATAAGAAAGAAGAAAGAGCAAAGAGCAAAATAAACCTACACGATTTTTATCTCGAAATTTCGGGACTCGCAAAAAAAACAATTAAACCCTTAAACAATTAAACTCTTAAACAATTAAACCCTTAACCAAAAAAAGGCCATCTTTAAAGATAGCCTTTTTTAATATTGAATTTATACAAACCCAAAACCTATTCTTTTCTGGGTTCTCTTGGTCTGCGATCATCACGTCCACGATTATCACGCCCGCGATTATCACGATTGTTGTCTCCTCTTGGACGATCATTATTTTCTCTTGGTGGTCTTGCTACATAGCCCTCTGGTTTTGGCAAAATCGCTTTTCTCGAAACTTTCTCTTTGCGAGTTTTAGGATCCAATCCGAAGTATTTTACTTCAAATACATCACCCATATTTACCACATCAGATACATTTTCAGTTCGCTCCCAAGCCAATTCGCTTACATGCAACAATACTTCATTTCCTGGGGCTTCAATATATTCAACTACCGCTCCAAAATCAAGCATTTTAATTACTTTCACTTCATATACATTGCCAACTTGTGGTTTGAAAAGCATGGATTCTAAACGAGCCAATACTGCTTCAATTCCTTCTGGTCTTGTGCCTAAAATTTCAATAACTCCCTCTCCAGAAGTAGGATCTTCATTGATAACAATGGTAGTTCCTGTCTCTTTTTGTAATTCTTGAATGTGTTTCCCTCCTGGCCCAATAAATGCACCAATCATACTATTAGGAATATTTCTAGTAATGATTTTAGGCGCATGTGCTTTTACATCCGAATTCGGTTGTGCAATCGTATCAGTTAATTTACTTAAAATATGCAAACGTCCATCACGAGCTTGTTTTAATGCTTTGATAATCACATCATAAGGCATTCCTTTGATTTTCATATCCATTTGACATGCTGTGATACCGTCTTTAGTACCAGTAACTTTAAAGTCCATGTCACCCAAATGATCTTCATCACCCAAAATATCAGACAATACTGCAAAACGAGTACCATCAGAAATCAATCCCATGGCAATTCCTGATACTGGTTTTACCATTTGAACTCCTGCATCCATCAACGCCATGGTTCCAGCACAAACTGTTGCCATAGATGATGAACCATTTGATTCTAATACTTCAGATACAATTCTCACAGTATAAGGACAATCAGCAGGAATCATGTTTTTTAAAGCACGTTGTGCCAAGTTTCCGTGCCCAATTTCTCTTCTTGAAGTTCCTCTTAAAGGATGTGCTTCACCTGTTGAAAATGGTGGAAAATTATAGTGTAAATAGAATTTTTCTTCTCCTTGAAAAGAAGGCATGTCTATTTGATTCGCTTCTCTTGAAGTTCCTAAAGTTACTGTTGCCAATGCTTGAGTTTCTCCTCTTGTAAAGATTGATGAACCATGAACAGAAGGTAAATAATCGATTTCGCACCAAATAGGACGAATATCTGTTGTTTTTCTTCCGTCTAAACGCAACCCTTCAGCTAATGTCAATTCTCTAACAGCTTCTTTTTCTACTTTATAAAAATAGGTTTTAATCAAACCAGCGTTTTCTGCCAATTCTTCTTCAGTAAAAGCAGCTAATACTTCATCTTTTACCGCCGAAAACGCTTCTCCACGTTCTCTTTTGCTATGCGCTTCTTTTGCGATTAAATAGATTTTATCGTAGGCAAGTTCTTTTACCTTTTCAGCAATAGCTTCGTCTTTTTTTGCTGGCTCATAAGTTCTGATTTCTTTTTTTCCGAATGCTTCTGCCAATTTTACTTGCGCTCTACATTGAATTTTAATGGCTTCATGAGCAAAACGAATCACTTCTACCATTTCTTCTTCTGAAATTTCTTTCATTTCGCCTTCAACCATCATTACTGAATCTTCAGAAGCTCCAATAATCATATCTAAATCTGAAATATCAAGTTGTGCTTGATTTGGATTGATAATCAATTGACCATCAATTCTACCAACACGAACTTCTGAAATTGGGCATTCAAAAGGAATATCTGACAACTGAATAGCAGCAGAAGCAGCCAATCCAGCCAATGCATCTGGCATCACATTTTCATCATGCGACATCAATTGAATCATCACTTGAGTTTCGGTTTTATAATCTGATGGGAAAAGTGGACGCAAAACGCGGTCAACAATTCGCATCGTCAATACTTCGCCATCACTAGGACGAGCTTCTCTTTTGAAAAATCCGCCAGGAAAACGACCTGCAGAAGCAAATTTTTCACGATAATCAACTGTTAAAGGGAAAAAATCCATAGTGCTCTCTTTGTAAGAAGAGACTACAGTACACAATAACATGGCATTACCCATTTGAACAACAACTGAACCGTGCGCTTGTTTCGCTAATTTACCGGTTTCTAATGAGATGGTTCTTCCATCTCCTAGGTCAATGACCTCTCTAAATACTTGTGGAATCATAAATGTTAACTACTAAAATTTTTAATTTATTTGTTTGTTGTTGTGTTGTGATTGTTTCCAATGGAAAATCAAAAATGCTGTTACTACTTTTGAAGTTTTTTATGTGTTTTCCTGTTTTGTTTTTAAGCCCACTAAGTTATTGAAAAAAAAAGTTCTGAATTGAATAGGTAAGTATTTTTTATAAAAAGAGGCACATTTCAGTGCCTCTTTTTGGTACATTATTTTCTAATGTTTAATTCTTTGATAATTGCACGGTATCTTTCGATATCTTTTTTCTTCAGATAATCTAATAAACTTCTACGTTTTCCAACCATCATTACTAACGAACGTTCTGTATTAAAATCTTTACGATTTCTTTTTAAATGCTCAGTTAAGTGATTGATTCTGTGCGTAAACAACGCAACTTGTCCTTCTGTTGAACCAGTATCGCTTTTTGCTTTACCGTGTTTTTCGAAAATACTTTCTTTTAATTCTTTTGTTAAGTACATGCCAATATTATTTAAATGATTTTTATGTATTCCAATGAATTTTTCATTAGAGGTTGCAAATATAGTATTTATTTTTTGATTGAAAATACTTTGAAACCGTTAATTATTGTTGATAATGATTTGACTGTCTCGGCCTAAAATAAGTTTACATAAAACCATTTGAAAACATGAAGAAAACCATCACAAAAAATAGACCCAATGGCGCTAAATTTTATAGCGAAGAATTTAAAAGAAAAATTGGTGAAGAATACCTTGCGAGCGATTTTACCAGACGAGAACCACTATACAAGTATGGCATTAAAGCCAATAGTGCAACACTACTTTTTTAATTCATATTAACTATTTTAGTCAACTAAATAACAGTTTATTACAATTCGTAAATACTATTTTTTTAAAATGGTTTATAAAATATTATCTCTTTTTAATTTTTTGCTTTTTTTCACTTTGAAAATCTTCAATCACCCATCAAATCTGTAACAAAAAGACTAAGTTTGCGACTAGTAGTCAACAACACATTACTATGAGAAATTATTTTTGGTTGCTTTTAAGCATCACTTCAGGCAGTCTTTTGGCGCAAGTAAAAGGTACAATTACTGATACTCAAAACAAACCACTTTCGTTTGTGAGTATTTATCTTGACAATACCTTTACCGGAACCACCTCAAATGACAATGGTGATTATATTCTTGATGTGAGCAAAAAAGGAACCTATACCATCGTTTTTCAGTTTTTGGGGTACAAAACTGTAAAAAAAACGATCGTCATTACTACATTTCCTCACGAATTGAACGTGCAATTGGCAGAGGAAAACATCCAACTGAATGAAATTTTGATTTCAACTAAAGACAATCCTGCCAATAAAATCATCAGGAATGTGATTGATAACAAAGACAAAAACACGGACAAGTTTGGGCAATATACTGCCAAGTTTTATTCTCGTGGTTTGTATAAAATAAAAGATGCACCTGAGAAATTTTTAGGACAAATTTTGGGAGATTTTGGAGGTGGATTGGATTCTACCAGAAGTGGCATCATTTATCTTTCTGAAACGGTTTCCAACATTAAATCCCAAAAGAAACCAAAGCGTTTTAAAGAAAAAATCGTCGCCTCCAAAGTTTCAGGAAAAGATAATGGTATCAGTTTTAATAGGGCTGAGGATGCCAATATCAATTTTTATAACAACAGTGTCGAATTTGGCAACGAATTGGTTTCTCCGATTTCAACAAATGCCTTTGCGTATTACACTTTTAAACTGGTTGGAACATTTTATGAAAAGAATGGAAAACTCATCAATAAAATTAATGTGATTCCTAAACGAAAAAACGACCCTGTTTTTGAAGGTGCTTTATATATCGTTGAAGACGATTGGGCATTGTATGGTGCAGATGTCATAGTTTCTGGAGCGCAAGTGAATATTCCTGCGGTTGATAAGTTGATTTTGAAACAAAACTACAATTACGCTTCCGAAAATGATGCTTGGATTTTGATTAGTCAAACCATAGATTTCAAAGTAGATTTCTTAGGATTTAAATTTGACGGACGCTTTTCTTCAGCATATTCCGAATATGATTTCAATCCACAATTTACACAAACGAGCTTTAGCAATGAAGTATTGTCTTTCGAAAAAAATGCTACAGAAAAAGACACTCTTTTTTGGAATAATTTGCGTCCTGTTCCTCTCACCTCAGAGGAATTGCAAGATTATAAAGTGAAAGATAGCATCAAAATTGTTCGAAAATCTCAGAAATATTTAGATTCGTTGGATGACAAACGCAACAAGTTCAGCTACTTTTCATCTTTTAGAGGATATACGCATCGAAATTCATTCAAAAAACACTCTTTTACCTACGAAGGGCCTCTGTTTAAAACAGGTTTCAACACAGTTCAAGGTTTTTATACAGGACTTGGATTCAACTATTTTGAAGAAATCAATGACAAGGGAAAATGGTGGAATGCGGGTGTCAATGCCAATTACGGATTTTCTGAAAAACGGGTAAGACCCACGTTCTTTTTTACGAAAAAGTGGGATAATTTTTCTAGGCCAACCCTCAGAATTGCTGGCGGAATTGAAACGTCACAGTTCAATGAAAGGGAACCAATCGTAAAACTAAACAATACCATTAGCTCTTTGTTAGATCGTTTCAATTATATGAAAATCTATGAGAAGGCTTTTGGAAAAGTGAGCTATACTGAGGAAATCAAAAACGGAATTTATCTAGCAACGTCTTTTGAATATGCCAACAGAAAACCGTTATTCAATACTACTGATTATTCATTTGCAGCAGCAGATAAAAACGGAGGATACACTTCGAACAATCCATTAAATCGAAATGCTTTCGGAAATCCAGTATTTGTTGAACACACCATTGCCACATTAGAGGTTGGTGCAACTTTCGTTTTTGGGCAAAAATATTTGTCGTATCCAAATAGTAAATTCAATATTGGTAATCAGAAATATCCAACAGTTGGTTTGAACTATATCAAACGTTTTGGGGCGAGTAATAATGAATTTAATTCAGATATTTTCATCGCAAATGTGCGTCAAACTATCAAAGCAGGAAATTATGGTTTGATGAGATATACCATAAGAGCAGGCGCATTTTTGAAACAAAAAAATATTGCTTTTATGGACTATTTGCAAGCGAATGGCAATCAGTTGACGTTTCCTTTAGGCAATCAATTAGCAAGTTTTAATCTTTTGGAATATTATAAGTTTTATTCAAATGATAGTTATGCTGAAGCTCATTTCGATCAAAATTTCAAAGGATTTTTATTGGGAAAAATTCCGTTGCTGAACAAGTTGAACTTTCATTTGGTGACTGGCGCAAAATCAATGATAATGGCTGATACAAAACCATATTCTGAGTTTACAGTTGGTTTGGACAATATTGGATTTGGGAAATGGCGTTTTCTGCGAATTGATTATGCAAAATCCTATTATGGAGGAATTCGCAATGACGGATTTTTATTCCGATTAAATTTATTGAATTAAATCTTAGTTATATTTGCAATCAATGATCAATATCAAAATTCTCTTTTTTGGAATGACCTCTGATTTAGTTCACAAAACTGAACTTTCAATTCCTCTGAAAGAAAATGCAATTGTTAAAGATTTTAAAATTGCTTTGGTTGAGCAGTTTCCAACATTAAAAAACATGGATTCTTATGCAATTGCAGTCAATGAAAGTTATGCAACTGACGAGGTTTTCTTGAAAAATGGCGATGTTGTTGCTATTATTCCTCCTGTAAGCGGAGGTTAGTTAACGTAGGTATTTTATATCTACATAAAAAGTTCCGAACGGAACAATTGCAGCCAAAAATACAATTGCGAGTTTTTTGTTGCTCCAATTCATTTCTTTTTTTATTAAATATGCCAAAATCAGATAAAGCATAAAAAGCAATCCATGAGGCATGCCTAATAATTTTACATAACTTGGATCGTTCAAAACATATTTGAAATATAATCCAACAGACATTAATAATAAAAAGGAAATTCCTTCTAATAGTCCAACAATTCTAAAGATGAGTTTCATTTAATTTAAATTTCAAAAGTTAAGAGTCACAAATTTACGATTATAATATTGACAACCATCAAATAAAAAAGACTCAGTTTCAGCGTCAGTTTTTAGTAAATACAAATTCGATACATCTCAATAGATTAAATTTCAAACCACATATAGCTACATCTCTTTTGGAAATAATGAGATTAGGATTATAAACTTTCCAATTCTTACACAGTTATTGTTTCTGAATGGAATTTATCTTTTCCAAAATCGAACGTGCGAATAGGAAACGGAATGCTGATATTGTGGGTGTTATAAGCTGCTTTGATGGCCATGACGCCCTCACTTTTAGCTACTGTCATTTCTTTTTTGCCACTTACAGCAATCCAAAAACGAATTTCGTAGTTGATGGAGCTGTCACCAAAAGCAGTATAGAAAAAATCAATCCCTTTGTTAAGTTCGTTATCTTGTTCAAAAAGAGATTCAATAGCTTGGATGCTAATTTGCTTCACCAATTCCAAATTGCTTTCATATCCAATTTAATAACTAATCGTCACTTTTGAACGTGAAGTGGTGCTAAAGTTTTTGAAAGGTGCATCAATAGTTTTCGAATTCGGAATTACATCTGCATTTTTATCTGCCTCAAGAATGTTTAGACTTCTCAGATTGATGCCTGTAACTCTTCCTTCATGCCATTTAAAAACAATCCAATCATTAATTTGAATGTTGGGTATAAACGACAAAATAAATCTTGAGAACGTTTTTTGAAGTGGGCCTTTTAATGCCAAACCAATGCAAGACCCAAAACTCCTGGACCTGCAAGGATAGAAGTAAGTAATTTATCTAAATCTAAAATTACCAAAGGACTAAAAAAACTAATCATCACTGTGATGACAAAAGTGGTTCGTGCAATAATCTATTTGATAGATTCTTGTCCTACTTTTTGCAACAAAACTTTCATGATAAAATACTTTAAGTATTTACCCACATAACAAAAAATCACAAAAATAAGAATTACCAATATGAAGTTAGACGCATTTAAAATGATGTTTTCTTCCCAACCATAAAGTTTATCAATTACTTTTTCATATACTTTATTGAGGTCGAAATTTTTAAGTAAAGCATTGATAATGCGAAATAAATAATATTAGAAAGGTTACTATTTTTCAGAGATAGTAATTTTTGAGGGGTTTAGATTAAAGGTTCAATTTAGAAGGTTTTAAATTTTAAAATTAAAGAATATAAACAAAATAACAATAGAAACCCTTCCTAAAAATCCTTCTCTTCTTCCTCAGGGTTTTCAGCTTCAAATTGTGTAATTATTTTTGAAACAGCACCATCAATAAATTCTTGATTTGTATTGTATTTTGGATTGATTCCGACTTTCTCTGGGAAATTTTCAATGGTTACTGTAGTTGATGGAAATGCAAAATCAACACCCAACTCTTTTGCTAATTGAATAATGGCAATATGCAATTTGTGTTTGGATGATTGCTCATCTCCCCACACCAAACTTTTAAAATAAACATTACACATGATTAACAACGCAGAATCTCCAAATCCAACAAACTCTACATTAAACATTTCAGAACTAGTTTTAGGATGCAAAATAATAATCTTTCTTAATCCTTGCACAAATGCTTCAATCAATTCAGGTGGAGTATCATAACGTAATCCAAGATTCGTATTATACCTTCTGAAAAGTAATAAACCCCTATTATTAATGACAATTTCTGATAATTTACTATTCGGAATTTGGAAAATAGAGGTGTCAGCTGCACGAACTCTTGTAGATCTAAAACCTACTTTTTCCACAGTACCCTCCAATTCTGAGGTAACTATCCAATCACCAATATGAAAAGGTTTATCAAGAAAAATCATGATAGTTCCGATCAAATTTTTAACAGTGTCTTGAGATGCCAAGGCAAATGCCAAACCACCAATGGTTGCTCCTGCTAATAATGTGGTCGCATCAACACCAAAAAGTGTTAAAATCTTGAAAAAACCATATACAAATACTATTCCTGTTAGGAAATTATTAAGAATTGGCACCAATTGATCGTCTAATTTGCTTTCAGTTTTGGAGGTATATTCAATGTAAACGTGCATAATTACTTTCACAAGTTTTAGGAACATATACACCCAAAAAACTGCTTCGGCGATGTTTAATAGCAAGAAAACCCATGTATTGATATTTAGAGAGAATTGTAATGCAGGGAAAATGACATCAACAAACTTAACTCCAATCACCAAACTAATTGGATGTGCTAATTTTTTCAACACTAATTTGTCCTCTTTATTTGAATCTTCGTTAGTGATTTTTTCTTGAATAGCTTGTAATATCCAATAAGAAAATTTTTTTACAATAATGACAATGAGTATCGAAATAACAATCATTAAAAGAATACCAATAAATTGCCAAAGTTCAAATCCGAAGGCTTTTTTATTGCCTAAATCAGGAATAATTTTTTGTAATTTATCCACATACCAAGGGAAAACTTTGTTATAAATGACATCAATCTGAGCAATAGTCTCAGGAGAATAGTACCATTTACCATTGATTTTTTCCACATATATTTCAGGCATTCTTTGAGGAAATAATGTGTATTTATAAACGCTTGTATAACCAATGGTATCGTTAAAATTTGGGTCACTAGGTATTTTACTGAAATCAACAAATAACCCTTTTCCATCCAAAATTTTCTTTAGTTTTATGGCTTTGTCAACGGCAATTGTTAAGGTTAGTCCGTGAAATACTTTTGCTGCTTTTTTTGGCTGATAGGTATCATCTTGCAAAAAATAGAGATGTGTATAAATAGTTGCATTGGGATTGCTTAAATCTACCCTAACATTTTCTTGAGCAATGGCATAGAGAGGAATAAAAAAAAGTAAAAAAATGATTTTTTTCATGTTTGATTGATGTTAATCGTTTTTTAAAATCTGATACAAAGTTAAACCTTTTGTTTTTTTATTAGTCAAAGAGACATAAATAAAAATTAAACAACTAAAAAAATGAAAACTTTCGTAAGTATTTTAATGATGGTAATTGCTGTTACGTTTACTGCTAATGCCCAACAAAACAACAATCAAAAAGGAGCAAAAAACATTCCTGAATTTAGCGTTGAACAACATACTAAATTGGCTCTAAAAAAAATGACTTTAGAGTTAGATTTGAATGAGCAGCAACAAAATCAAATCAAACCTTTGATGCTTGCACAAGCAACTCAAAGAAAAGCAACTATAGAAAAAATGAAAGCTGCAAGGGCCAACAAACAAAAATCTTCTGCTGACGAGCTTTTTGCTATGAAAAACCAACAATTAGACAATCAAATTGCCATGAAAACTAAGATGAAAGAATTATTGACCAATGAGCAATACGAAAAATTTGAAAAAATGGCTATGATGAAAAAAATGGAAGGAAAAAAAATGATGGACGAGAGAAGAGGCATGAAAAAAAGATACATGGAATCGCAAGAAGACAAAAAGTAATACTTAATTAGTTAGTTTGTTTAGACACCCAATTTCATTCGTGAGATTGGGTTTTTTCATTTGGGAAAAAATAACTGTTGATTATTCCTTAAACCAACTTGAATACTTCACATAGTTATTTGCGATTCTATCAATTTCGCCAGAAATGAGTTCTTGAGAAATTTCTTTTACTTTTTTTGCAGGAACACCCACATAAATACTGCCACTTTCAACAATTGTGCTTTTAGTAACAACAGCGCCAGCAGCAATAATTGAGTTTGATTCGATAATACAATCATCCATAATAATAGCGCCCATTCCTACCAAAACATTGTCATGAATAGTGCAACCATGCACAATCGCATTGTGACCAATAGAAACATTATTGCCGATATTGGTGGGGGATTTTAGGTAAGTCGCATGAATAACAGCACCATCTTGAATGTTTACTTTATCACCAATTTTGATGTAATTAACATCTCCTCTAATCACAGCATTGAACCAAATACTGCATTGTTTTCCAATCATAACCTCACCAACAATAGTTGCATTTTCAGCAATGTAACAATCTTCAGAAATTTGTGGTGATTTTCCGTTTACAGGTTTTATAATTGGCATATAATTATTGAATAATCAGTTTTTGACCTAAAGAAATGGTATCGTCTTTTAGATTATTTCGTTTTTTTAATTCTTCTATTGAAACAGCAAAATTCTTTGAAATAGAATATAAAGTATCTCCTTTTTTCACTTCATATGTGGTTTCTTTTTTGATCATTTCCTTGTATTTTATCTCAGAAATTGGATATTTTGGATCGTCTTTCTTTACTTTATCAAACTCATGCAAATCATAATCTTCGATGATTTTGATGATTTTCTCTGGATAATTTACATCAGTTGCATAGCCAGCATCTTTCAAACCTCTTGCCCATTTTTTATAATCATCTGTTTCAAAAGAAAATAGAAACTCATAACGTTTTCTTTGGGTTAAAAAAGCAGAATGATCATCATACGAAGTTTCAGGATATTGATATTTTCTAAAACATTCTCCTTTTTCATCATCATCATGATTGACACTTTCTCCTGTCCAATTCGTGTGACATTTAATCCCAAAGTGATTGTTGGATTTCAAAGCCAATTCACTTCTTCCACTGCCAGATTCTAAAACTCCTTGCGCAAGTGTAATACTTGCAGGAATTTTGTACATGTGCATTTTTCTGACAGCAATTGGCGCAAACCTTTGGATGTATTCGAGTGTATACTTATTTAAGTTTACTTTTTTATCTTTTAACTCTTCAATGTGTTTTTTTTCTTTACCCGAAGGCAATTTTTTTGGTTCACGTTCAACAACAGTTACAGTTTGTTTTTTTCTTGATTTTACCAAGGTTTTCTTTGACGCGCAACTTGAAAGTAACGTCACAATCAGACAAAAAATCAAATTTCTTACATTCATTTTCAATTTATAATTTCTTCGTTCTTACTCTTTAACTTCTGATTAAATCCTTGAATTCCCTGCAAACCTCCAGTGTGAATTGCCAAGATTTTTGTTCCTTTTTCAAAGTTATCATTTTTGACCATATCTAGCAAACCAAACATCATTTTTGCAGTATACACTGGGTCAAGTTGAATAGTTGTTTCGTTTTTAAATTCATTAATAAAACGAATTAATGAAGTATTAAATTTCGCATAACCACCAAAATGATACTCATTTTGCAAAAACCAATTGTTTTTAATCACATATTTTTCAATTTCTGTGGTTAAAAAATCGCCATTCAAAGCTGAAAATCCAATCACTTTTTGATGCTTTCCTGAGGCATTAATCAGTCCTGCAATGGTGCCTCCTGAACCAATGGCGCAACAAATATAATCGAAATTTAAATCTTGCATTGTTAAAATTTCCTCACAACCTTTGATGGCAAATTCATTGGTTCCTCCTTCTGGAACCAAATAAAAATCACCAAATTTTGCAGTAATTTGTTGTAAAAATTCTTTGGAAGTTTTAGTTCTGTAAATTTCTCTTGATACAAATTCGAACATCATTCCGTTTTCGTGCGCTTTCTGCAACGTAAGATTTTCGAGAATTGTTTTTTGAAAATCAGTAGCTAATTCATCTCCTCTTATGATTCCAATTGTCCTGAAACCATTCATTTTTCCGGCAATAGCAGTAGCAATTATATGATTTGAAAATGCGCCTCCAAAAGTAAGTAGTGTTTTTTTGTGCTGATTTCGGGCTTCTAAAAGATTGTATTTTAGCTTTCGGAATTTGTTTCCAGATACAAAAGGATGAATTTCGTCTTCTCTTTTAATAAACAAATCAACGCATTTTTCTTCCAAAATTGGGAGAAAGATTTGTTGGTTTCTTAATGAAATTGTGTTGTTAAAAAAATTATTTTTTGTTTCCAAAAGGAACTATCATTTTTATTTCGAAATCAACTAAGAAAAACTTTCAACTTGACCTTCAATTCGTTCCCATTCGAGCATTAATTTTTCGATAGTTGCTTTTTTGGTATTGTAGTTTTCGAAAAAGTTAAGTCTTATTGAAACTTCTGCATAGTTTTTTTCCAATTCTTTATCCAATTTCTCGATTTCAAATTCCAAATCAGAGATTTCAGTTTCTATTTTTGAGAGTTTGTTGTTGAGTTTTTTAAGGTCTTTTCCTTGGTCTTTAGACAGCAGTAAAGCTGCAAATTTTTCGTTTGATTTTTCTTCTTTGGTGATGGTCCTTTTTTCTGCATCACGCAAACTTTCCATTTTGTGTTGCTCTAAGAAATAATCAATGTCACCCAAATATTCTTTTATAATATGGTCTTTAAATCCGTAAACTGTAGTGGTCAATCCTTGTAAAAATTCACGGTCGTGAGAAACCAAAATCAATGTTCCACTGAATTGTTTCAACGCTTCTTTCAATACATTTTTTGAGGCAATATCTAAGTGATTTGTTGGCTCATCCATAATCAATACATTGAATGGCTGCAACAACAACTTACACAATGCCAATCTATTACGTTCTCCTCCTGATAAAACTTTTGCTTTTTTATCAACAGTATCACCTCCAAATAAAAACGAACCTAGCATGTCTCTTACACGCATTCTGTTGTTGTCAGTAGCAGCATCTTCCATGATTTCCAAAACTGTTTTTTCTGGCGGTAAATATTCTGACTGATTTTGTGCAAAATATCCTACTTGAACATTGTGTCCTAATTTTAGGTGTCCTTTATACGGAATTTCGCCCACCATCATTTTGGCTAAGGTAGATTTTCCTTGTCCATTTTGCCCTACAAAAGCGATTTTGCTATTACGTTCAATTAATAAATTGACGTTTTCTAAAATCTTTTTATCTCCATAATATTTAGAAACATTTTCTGCCTCCACAATGATTCTTCCTGGTTCTTTAGAAATGGCAAATCGCACATTCATCACAGCATTGTCATCCTGATCCACTTCAATTCGCTCTACTTTATCCAACTGTTTGATGAGAGATTGTGCCATAGAAGCTTTGTTGGCTTTTGCACGGAATTTATCAATCAACAATTGTTTTGCTTTGATTTCCTTGTCCTGATTTTTCTGAGCCTGTAACTGTTTTTCTTTGATTTCTCCTCGCAATTCTAAAAATTGAGAATACGGTTTTTTGTAATCGTAAATTTGACCTAGAGAAATTTCAATAGTTCTATTCGTTACATTGTCTAAAAACATTTTATCATGCGAGACCAATACAATAGCACCTGGATAACTTTTTAAAAAGTTTTCTAACCAAATGATTGATTCAATATCAAGGTGGTTTGTAGGCTCATCCAACAACAAAATATCATTGTTTTGTAAAAGTAGTTTTGCCAACTCAATTCGCATTCTCCATCCACCAGAAAAAGTATCTGTCAACTTATCAAAATCTTCTCTTTGAAATCCAAGACCTTGTAAAATTTTCTCAGTATCTCCCTGATAATTATATCCTCCAAGCAGCTCATAGCGTTCTGTTAAATCAGTCAAATCATGAATTAATTGGCTGTATTCTTCACTTTCATAATCCGTTCGGGTCACCAATTGTTCATTGATTCCCTCCAATTTTATTTCAATTTCTTTAATTTCTACAAATGCTTGATATGCCTCTTCCAAAATGGTTCGTCCTTGGATAAAATCAATATCTTGACGTAGAAAACCAATTCTCACATCTCTATCAAAAGCCATAGTGCCTCCACTACTTTCAATATCTCTAGAAAGCACTTTTAAAAGGGTAGATTTTCCAGCACCATTTTTTCCTATCAATCCAATTCTGTCGCCTTTATTTAATTTGAAAGTAATGCCTGAAAACAAGTCAGTTCCCATAAAGGTGACTGATAAATTGTGTACGTTTAACATAAAATGTGATAATTGTTACTCAGTATAAGTTTTTTAAAATTTACTTTTGCAAAAGTATGTAAATTTTAAATTGTATCATGTTTAAAAAAGGCACCAAATTGTATAGTATTTTCAGGGCAAAATGTCCAAGATGTCATGAAGGTGAGTTCTATAAAAATAAATTCAATTATCGACCTTCAAAAGTGACAGAAATACATTCTCATTGTCCGAATTGTAATTTAAAATACATGATGGAACCTTCCTTTTTTTTGGGGCTATGTATGTAAATTACGGAATTACGGTAGCAATTTCAGTACTTTTTTTTATTATTTCGAAAGTGTTTTTTGAACTGAATTTATTGCAATCTTTTTTGAGTATTTTCTTGGTTTTGGTAGTTTTAGCTCCTTTTAATTCAAGAATTTCCAGAATTCTTTGGATCAATATGTTTGTGAGTTTTGATAAAAAATTCACAAAGAAAAACGATTGATATCAATCTCAGCATCTAATTTTTCTTGGTGTTCCAAGTGATGAAATAACTGTTTGGCAACTGTTGGCGCAATCATCACGCCACGAGTTCCTAGACCATTTAAAATTGCCAATTGTTTGTATTTTGAATGCACGCCAACCAAAGGTCTCCTGTCTTTTACAGTAGGTCTAATTCCTGCTGTCTGTTCTGCAATTTCATAAGGAATTGTCAATACTTTTTGTAATTTTTCGATCAATTCATTTTTCCCTTCTTCACTTGGCGTTGAAGTTTTGTCTTTCCAATTGAAAGTTGCCCCTACTTTGTATAAGTCGTTTCCTAAAGGCAAGACAAATAACGTTGATTTCAATAAAAAATCGATATTCAATTCAGGTGCATGAATTGTAATCAATTCACCTTTCGCTTCATTCAAAGGCAATTGATTGAAAAACGGATTTTGTTTCATTCCAAAACCCTCACAAAAAACAATTTTTTGAGCATTGATATCTTGATAGGTTATGGTAGATTCTTGAAATACTATTTGAGAATAGTCAAATTTTTCGAAACGAATTTTATGCGCTTTTTGCAAGAAATTTCGGTATATTTCCACTAATTTTTTAGTATCAATTCTTCCAGTTTCTTTGACGTTTCCAAAACCAACATCTCCTAAAATACCATCATATTTTTTTGTGTCAATTTTTGGTTCTAAATAAGCTGCTAAATTAGGTTTATCTAACGCTGCAAACCAATTATTTTGTTCTTCAATCGATTTGAATGCTTTTTTAGTTTGAAACTTCTCATCGAACTTTTGATTGAATTTTAGCTCTAAGCTTTCATAAAAAGGTAATGCAATTTCGAGTTGCTCTTTGGCATTCCAAACGGGTGTAAACCGTTTTAAAATCACAGGATTGTAAACGCCGCCAGCCACCAAAGAAGAGGTTTGTGAATCATCTTCAAAAACCAAAAATGATTTTTTAGCATTTACCAATTCCTCTGCAAAAGCAAGTCCTGCCAAACCCAAACCCACAATGATATAGTCTATTTTCACGATACAAAAATAAGTAAGTTTGTCAATAATTTTTAGATAATTGACTAGGGTTTGTAAATAAACTTAGCCCTGATTGAAGCATTGCTGGAGCTCTCACGCTTTTTTCCGAGAAGCGACTGCCGAAAGCAGGAAACCTGCTTGCAGCAGGCAAGTAGCTTCCCATAAAAAAACGCTTGCTTTCGCAAACGTTTTAAAGATGTTTTAGTAGAATTTTAATAATTCCACATGTCCATTTCTTTATTTCTAATATCTTCTTTTATCTTGTTTGCTTCCAAAAGTTGGAATAACGAGTTTCCGCGAACATAATCTGAAATAGCTCTGTTGCCATAAATATTTTCTTCACGCACAATGACCGAACTAAATCTACGCGCATTCAACAAATGATCAAAAGAAATCGCATTGACAGCATTATCTGGATTAAACACTTTTGTATCGTGCAAAACCTCTCTTGCAGAGGGGAAAAATACCCAGAATAATTCATATAAATTTTCGTCTGCGATTTCTTGAATTCCCAAGGTTTGAACATCTTTTCCCATTGGGGCTAATGCCAATAAGCGATATTTTAGTTCACCTTGACGTTTGTCAAAATACCACATACCTTTTAGCATATACCCATCAACATCTTGCGTTTGTATTCTGAAAGTATCTTTGTAACCATTTTCTTCGCGAATATTTACCAATCTTGTGTCAATTTCAGATTGCGTAATTTTTGAATTAAAATAAGAATCAGCATATACTTCTTTAATCTTACCTTGTTTGACTCCACGAATTAAGGTGTCAAATAACGATCTCCTGTCGGAAGAAATATTGGAAGTATCAATTGGAAAATAGTATGGTAAATTGATTTTTTGATTCAAATCAACAAATTCCCAAACTACTTTTGACCACATAATATCTCTGTCATCCAAATAACCATAAGGAATTGGAACATCATTAACTGCTAATAATTGTTTCTCATTTTTTTTACCAATTTGCTCAACTGTTTTAGCGTTTAACAAATTTGATTGCGCATCGATAGTTACACTAATCATGCTTAAGAAAAATAATATTAAAACCCTTTTAAACATATCGTTTATTCTTTTTTAATTTGTTATATCAATGCTTACAGGCAATACTTTTTTGATTGGCACGCCATTAGCAGTTGCTTGAATGTCATATATATTGATGATATCTCCTCTTTGTGCTTTTGCCAAAGCTGCTTTGGCAGGTGCATTTAAGGTAGAACCATTTACTATAATGGTTAATTGTCCTGGCACTTTTATTTTAAAACTTTGAACAACAATTTTCAAATCGAATTCAAAATCAGGCAAACCAGCTGCAATTGGTGCATTTGCCAATCCAGTTTTGGGCATAGAAACGATCCCATATTGCTCACGAACAGAACCCATTGCAGGTGGAATATCTTTGATTCTGAAAGTCGCTTTTGAAGTAACTGTTTTTCCACTGCTCAGTTTTGCACTTACAGAAACTACTGCCTCATTGCCAGCTCCAGGTTTTAAACTAAATTTTCCATTACTCCCTGATAAAACTCCACCAGAAGCAGAAACATTGATATTGTTTGCACCCACACCAGGCAAAGAAACCGAAATTGGGTTGTCTAAACCTCTATATACTACATTCATTTTATCAGCAGAAACTACTGCACTACTGGGTTCAGGAATTACAGAATATTTACTTGAAAAAGGAACTGGCACTTCTTCGCCATTTTCGGTAAAGAAAATTGTTCCTTTGATTGTTTTTTCACCCACATTACCTGCAGGCATATTTAGAATTACTTGTCCATCTTTTACATTTTTAGTAACATCAGCACCATTTAAAAGTACTTTGTTTGGAACTAGAGTAGCATCATAACGTCCTAAAACTATTTGACCTTTTACAGATTCACCAGCAAAATAGGCGGTTTTTTCTAAACTTACAATTCCAGTATAGTTAGTTAAAGACAAGGATTCTTCTAATTTTCCTCCTAATAAACTTGTCAAAATATCGCTTTCAGTATTTTTAATATCCGCTTGCATTTGTGTAAAATTCGTCAACGAAGCTACCATTGGAAAACCTTCGTAACGCGCTTTTAACCAGGGTGTTTTTTTATTAGTATCACGAACAGGTACATCATCAGTATTGAAACGCTTGTTGATTACTGCTGCAAATTGACTTTTTTCTCCAACGATTTTAATTAAATTTTTTTTATAGCTATTGATTTGATTTAGAAACTCATTTCCTTCCTTAGTAAAAGCATCACCTTTAAAGAAATAAGCATCTAAAAAATCGGTTTTATCCATTGATTCATAATCTGTTTTATCTTCAATACTCGTTGTCATCTTTGTTTTTAAACTATCTAGATAGGTATAAAAATCAGATGAGTATTTTTTGATTTCTTTTGCTTGTTCATTTAAAACTTTAAATTTTGCTGCTTGTTCAGAAGCTTTGGTTGCTAAATTTTTGTAAGCACTGTTATTTTTTAGCGTTGTGGAAAGATTGTTTTCTGTGAGTTTTTCATTCATAAAACCAAAAGCTGACAAAACCTCTTTACTCATGTTCATTGCTAACATCGCAATGAAAACTAGGTACATTAGGTTAATCATCTTTTGTCTTGCCGACATTTTTCCTGCTGCCATTTTTAACTAGATTTTTTTACAGTTAACTTTATTTTAGAATACTAATTATTTCACTGTCATTGCAGAAAGCATTCCACCATAAACTCCATTTAATGATGATAAGTTTTTAGCTAAGGACTCCATTTGCTCTTTTAATTTTTGCGTATTTTCAACAACCTCTGCATTCAATTCTGCTTGTTTGCTTGAATTTTCAACTTGTGATTTGTATAAATTATTTAGTAATTCCATCTGAATTGCCGCCAACGAAACTTGCTCATTGTATTTGTTTGTAGATGCAACACTTTCTGAAGCTGCAGAAAATCCTTCTGCTGCATTTTGAAAATTTTTCATGCTTGAACCTAAACTTGCCATTAATGCTGAGTCTATTTTAGCTTCTTGTAACAAATTGTCTAATTTTTGAGACAACATACCATCTGCATCTAATTTTTTATCAGCAATCGGTTCATCTTGACCTAATTCAGGATATACTTTTGTCCAATCAAAATCATCTTCTGGGAAATCAAATGCAGAAACTGCAAATACAGCAGCTTCAACCAACAATCCAATTGTTAGCATTAACCCTCCTGAAATTTCAAAAAATCCAAAAACAGGTAAACTAAAATGTTGAATTTTAAATAATGCTCCAATAATTACCACTGCAGCTCCCATTCCGTATGCGAAATTCATTCTTTTTTTGTAAGTTCTTGACTGTGCCATCTTTAATAATATTATGTAATTTTATTTTTGATTTATTTATTTGCTGTACCTATATAATTCTGAACGGTTCTAAAGCCAATATAACTCCTTGCTGTATCTGCATATTCGAAATCTCTTGAAGCAACCTCCAAATAATACGCAACATCTTTCCAAGAACCACCTCGTGTTATTTTTTGTTTATTTTTTCGATCCTCTACATTTGGATTCATTGTTGATGCCATGTAATAAGAAGATAAATTATATGCAGTATTTGTCCATTCTGCAACGTTTCCTGCCATGTTATACAAACCATAATCATTCGCGTTAAATGATTTTGCTTCCATCGTATACAAAGCTCCGTCAACTGCATAATTTCCTCTTACTGGTTTAAAGTTTGCTAAGAAACAGCCTCTATCACTTGTTGTGCTTCCTGTTCCCCAAGGATAGGTTGCAAATTCCAAACCACCTCTAGCAGCATATTCCCATTCAGCTTCAGTTGGTAATCTGAAATCTGTAACGAGTGTTACATTTTTTTGAGTTCTTAAAAAACTATTTTTCTTCTTAGTTCTCCAATTACAAAAAGCATTTGCTTGATTCCAAGTAACACCAACTACAGGATAATCTCCATAAGATTGATGATAAAAATAATCTTGGTGCATTGGATCGTTATAAGAATAATTGAAATCTTTTACCCAAACTGTAGTGTCAGGATAAATATTTAAAACCTCTGTTTGAACAAAATCTTTTCTGTCTCCGCCTTTTCTTGCAGCATTGTCTTTGTCAAACCAAGAATACTTATAGTTTAAAAATTTTGTGTTAAAAGTTCTAACACCGTCAATAGCATCCTCTTTTTTAATGTATAAAGAATCCATCACTTCTACATAATCTATATCAGGATATTCGTTTTTTTTCCAAACCAATTCTGTTTCCCAATTCAAAGGTTGAATGGTATCAAACTGATAATAGTTTTCATACATATATTTTTGGTAGGGAGATAAATCGGTTGTATCAGCAGTTTTAAAAGCATATTGTTGAATTCCTTCTGCACGATTTCTTCCATTTAAATTAAGATTTGTGTTTCCTAAAGCTGCAAATTCTGCTTGATATGCCAAACGAGTTCTTACGATTGAATCTCTCACCCAATACACAAATTCTTTGTATTCGTTGTTAGTGATTTCTGTTTCATCCATATAATAAGGATTTACAGTCACCGTTTTTGTTGGTGCGCTTAACGTACCAATCATATCTTGATCTTGTTTTCCCATGGTAAATGAACCTCCTGGAATAAGTGCCATTCCATAAGGTTTTTCTGAAAACCATTTCTTTTTTGCTTTAAAGCCTACTAATTCTCCTCTGTCTTTTGACCCGCAACTGTAAAAAAAAGTTATTAAAAGTGCAAATATTGCTGCTTTTTTCATATTAATATTGTCTTTACTAAAAAGTTTGTAAACCTATTATTTTTTTTGCTAAAATACAATCTTAATACTGTATTTAACTTTCTATTTTTTTCGCTATTTTTTTTAAATCAATTTTTTCATTGCTTTATACCATCTTTCTGGTATTTTATGTGCTGTTGCCTCTTTGTAATCTTGATGTGTACAGGGTATTAACGCATGCCTTTTGTATTTATTATCTGATAAAATATGAACTTCAATCCACCATCTTCCAGTTTTGTGACTTTTATAAAAAATTAATGGATCATCATCTTCAAACATTACTGTGAATTTTTGATAATCTTCTTTTTTTGAAAATGGATAATCTTTTACTCTATAATTCACTCCTTCAATAAAATACCACATTATTTGAGCTATCAAACTAGCAGTTTGATGATTATGGTCATATTTTGAATTGTATTCATAAATTCCGAATGAGGAAACTTTGTCACTAATTCCAGCATATCTTGCAATGGCACAAATTTCATCACCTTGAAATCCATTTGGTGAAGCATTGTTATTGGCTGGTGCATCACTTTGTTTTATTGCACCAATATCAATAGAGACAATATCTGCATCTCTAAAAGCAGGTTCAATATTTTCTAATTCTTTGGCTTTTCCAAGTCTGTATGTATCGAAATACAAACTTTCTAAAAGCGCAATTTCTTCTTGTGGATTGTAATATGTTTGATACCCAACATTTGTATAATTGAATAAATTATTTGGTTCTTGCATAATAATTTTACTCAAATAAGACTGAGAAGTTAATCCTTCTTCAAAACTTCCCAAATCAAATCGACTGTCAACTGCAGTGATATTTACAGTTTGTTCAAGCGTGTCATAAGCCCTATAATTAAAGTAAGTAATATCTTGACCTCCACCCAAAATCAAGGGAATAATATTCTTTTTTAATAAATAATTGATGATTTCTGACACTGCAAAATAAGTGTCATTCACTGTATTTCCTTTCTTTACATTTCCCAAATCAGCAATTTGTGTTTTCCAATTTCCAGGAAAAAGTTCATAGAATTTTCTTCTGACGAAGTGCAGATTTTCTCCACAACCAAAATTATTTTCAGAATTTCGATCTTCTTGTACACCAAAAATGGCAATTTGAACATTTTCTAACTCCGGAAAACCTTCTTTGTGAGTGTGAATTTGAATTTTTCTTCCAAGACAAGATGGTGAATAGACCACTAAATGTGCGATTGCATTTTCTTCAACAGGCGTTAAAAACTCTTGATTCATGAAATTCTTTTACTACCGCAAGATAACAAATCCTTATTTCTTTTTTACAGCAGTTTTATTTTTTATTATTTTTTTCTTTGGCATTTTTGCCTCAATCATTTCAATTGCTTTTTCTTTGGTAAATTTCTCAATATTTGTTGTTTTTGGCAACTCAATTTTAATCTTTCCTTTCGTCAAATGAAACCTTCCCCATCTTGCTTTTTGAACTTTTATGCCTGTATCTTGCCAATCATAAATCACTTTGTCAAACTCTTTTTGCTTTTTATCTTCAATCAATTCAATAATATCATCTTGAGATAAGTCATCAAAATCATATTTTTTATTGACATTGATAAAAATATTGTTCCATTTTATAAAAGGCCCAAAACGTCCTGTCCCTTTTTGAACAGGAAAATTCTCATAAATTGCAACTGGAGCATCTGCTTTTAGCTTTACTTGAATAAGCTCTTGAGCTCTTTCCAAATCAACTTCCATTGGATTTTCATTTTTTTCTAATGAAACAAACAATTCCCCAAATTTAATATACGGTCCAAATCTTCCATTTGAAAGAATGACTTCTTCATTTTTGAATTTGCCCAATGTTTTTGGTAATAAAAATAATTCCAAAGCTTCTTTAAGAGTAATAGTTCCTAAATTTTGATCAGGATTCAAGCTTGCAAATATTTTTTCATCATCATTAGGTGCACCAATTTGAGCAATGGCCCCGAATTTCCCCAAGCGCACCAAAACTGTTTTTCCAGATACAGGATGTTTTCCTAAGATACGTTCGCCACTTTCTCTATCTGCATTTTCTTTAACATTCTCTACATTTTCATGAAATTTATTATAGAATTCACGAATCATTTCTGTCCAATTTTCCTCTCCTTCAGAAATATCATCAAAAGAAGATTCTACTTTCGCAGTAAATCCAAAATCTAAAATCGATGAAAAGTTCGCAACCAAAAAATCGTTTACGATATTTCCGATATCAGTTGGCACTAATTTCCCTTTGTCTGATCCTGTTTTTTCTGATAAAACTTTGTTTGAGATAACACCTTTTAATAACGTAATTTGTTCATATTCTCTTTGTTCACCTTCATTTTGACCTTTGTCAACGTAAGTTCTTTTTTGTATGGTAGAAATTGTTGGAGCATATGTTGAAGGACGCCCAATACCTAACTCTTCTAATTGTTTTACCAAAGAAGCTTCCGAAAAGCGATAAGGCGGTACTGTAAAACGCTGAATTGCATTGATAAAATGATAGCCTAATTTTTCGTTGATTTTTAGGGTTGGCAATATGCCTTCTTGTTCTTCATCTTCATTGTCGGTTCCTTCTAAATAGACTTTTAAAAATCCATCAAACTGAATCATTTCACCATTTGCAGTAAATATTTTTTCGTTAGAATTATTTTCGATTTTCACGTTTGTTCTTTCCAACAAAGCATTACTCATCTGCGAAGCCAATGTTCTTTTCCAGATTAAATCGTATAATTTATCTTGATCATATTCCTTATATAGTGAATGCATTTTCATGTTTGTGGGTCTGATTGCCTCATGAGCTTCTTGTGCGCCTTTTTGTTTCGATTTGAAAACTCGCGGAAAACTATATTCTTTTCCATAATAATTTGTGATTTCTTCAGCAGCAGCATTTCTTGCCTCTACTGATAAATTCAAACTATCTGTTCTCATGTATGTAATCAAACCAGCTTCGTATAAACGTTGTGCAACTTGCATGGTTCTTGAAACGGCAAAACCTAATTTTCTTGCAGCTTCTTGTTGTAAAGTTGAAGTGGTAAAAGGTGCTGCTGGTGTTTTTGATGCAGGTTTTTTTGTCAAATCTGCAATTAAAAAAGCCGCTTTTTTGCAGGAATTTAAAAAGTCTTCAGCTTCTTCTTTGGTGTCAAAATTTTTAGGAATGGTCGCCTTAAAAGGTTTTCCTTCTTCGCCATAAAATTCGGCAATTACTTTATAATATGATTCTGACGTAAATTCTTGAATACTCCTTTCTCTTTCAACAATCAATCTAACAGCTACTGATTGCACTCTTCCAGCTGACAAACCTCCTTTTACTTTTCGCCATAAAACAGGTGATAATTCATATCCCACAAGACGATCCAAAACTCTTCGTGCTTGTTGTGCGTTCACAATATTATAATCAATATCTCTTGGATTTTCGACTGCTTTTAAAATGGCATTTTTGGTAATTTCGTGAAAAACGATTCGTTTTGTATTCGAATCTTTTAGTTCTAATTGTTCTTTTAAATGCCAAGCAATGGCTTCTCCTTCTCGATCTTCATCACTTGCTAACCAAATGGTATCTGCTTTTTTTGCTAATTTTTTTAATCTTTCAACTAATGCAATTTTATCATCGGATACAATATATTTTGGAGAAAAATCTCCATCAATATCAATTCCTAATTCTTTGGAAGGTAAGTCTGCAATATGACCATAACTGGATTCTACTTGAAAATCTTTTCCTAAGAATTTTTCTATGGTTTTTGCTTTTGCAGGAGACTCAACAATAACTAAATTTTTTGCCATTTTTCTGATTTGTCGCTAAAAACGCTTTGGTAGCGTATTTCATTTTCGACTGCAAAAGTATGTAGTTTTTTTTTATTAAAAATTTATTCTGAAAATTTCCAATAAATTTTATATAAAATCATTACATTTTTTCTGCCAATTTGTCATAAAGATTGAATTTTGATTGTATCTTTGTATTCCATTATTTCTAAATTTAGTTCATGGAACCCATCGTAAAAGTAATTGAGGAAAAACTACAAGGCAAAGCACTTGTGACGAAGCATAAAGAAGGAAATACGAAGAAATTATTCATTGAAAGTTATGGCTGTCAAATGAATATGAATGACAGTGAAATTGTAGCTTCCATCCTTGCTGACCAAGGTTTTAACACGACACAAATCTTAGAAGAAGCTGATTTGGTTTTGGTAAATACCTGTTCCATTCGCGAAAAAGCAGAAACTACTGTTCGTAATCGTTTGAAAAAATACAATGCTGTAAAAAAAATAAATAAAAACATGAAAGTAGGCGTTTTGGGTTGCATGGCTGAACGTTTGAAAGAAAAATTTTTAGAAGAGGAGAAAATTGTTGATTTGGTTGTAGGGCCTGATGCTTATCGTGATTTACCAAATTTATTAGAAGAAATTGAAGCAGGAAGAGATGCTGTAAACGTTATTTTATCAAAAGATGAAACTTATGGAGATATTTCTCCTGTTCGTTTGAATTCGAATGGAGTTTCTGCATTTGTTTCTATTACAAGAGGGTGTGATAATATGTGTACTTTTTGTGTGGTCCCCTTTACTAGAGGTCGTGAAAGAAGTCGTAATCCAAAAAGTATTTTGGAAGAAATTCGTAGTATGGTCAATAGTAATTTTAAAGAAATTACCTTGTTGGGTCAAAATGTTGATAGCTATTTATGGTTTGGTGGAGGCTTAAAAAAAGATTTCAAAAAAACATCAGAAATGGCACAAGCAACAGCTGTAGATTTTGCACAATTATTAGATATGTGCGCCACTGAATTCCCAAAAACGCGTTTTCGTTTTTCTACTTCAAATCCACAAGACATGAGTTTGGATGTGATCCATATAATCGCAAAACACAAAAATATTTGCAAATACATTCACCTTCCAATGCAAAGTGGTAGCAACAAAATGCTAAAAGCCATGAACAGGAAACATACGCGTGAAGAATATATGCAATTGGTAGACAATATCTTTAAAATAATTCCTGAAATGTCGCTTTCTCAAGACATAATTGTTGGTTTTTGTGGAGAAACTGAAAAAGACCATCAAGATACACTAGAATTAATGGAATATGTAAAATATGATTTCGGATTTATGTTTGCCTATTCAGAAAGACCAGGAACTTTGGCAGAAAAGAAAATGGAAGATGATGTGCCTGAAACATTAAAAAAACGACGTTTAGAAGAAGTAATTGAGTTGCAACAAAAACACAGTTTATTGAGAACACAGCAACATTTAGGAAAAATTGAAGAAGTTTTGATAGAGGGTGTTTCTAAGAAGAACCCAAATGAATGGAAAGGGAGAAATACCCAAAATACTGTCATTGTTTTTGCAAAAGAGCACTATAAATTGGGTGATTTTGTGATGGTAAAAATAGAGGATTGTACTTCAGCAACCTTAAAAGGAATTGCTGTTGGATATTCAGATAATAATTAAAATTAGCGATAAAGTTGCAAAGTAATAAAGTTGCATATTGATATTTGCTTTTTTTAAAGCTTTGAGACTTTGCTTCTTTGAAACTTTGTGACCAAAAAAAATGGAAGATTTACAATTATTAAAACAGCGTTTTGGCATCATAGGAAATGATGTGCATTTAAACAGGGCTTTGGAAAAAGCATTGCGTGTTGCGCCCACTGATATTTCAGTATTGGTAACTGGAGAAAGTGGCGTTGGAAAAGAAAATATTCCAAAAATCATTCATCAATTATCACATAGAAAACATGCAAAATACATTGCTGTAAATTGTGGTGCAATTCCTGAAGGAACGATTGATAGTGAGTTATTTGGGCATGAAAAAGGGTCTTTTACAGGCGCAACTCAAGATAGAAAAGGCTATTTTGAAGTGGCTGACGGTGGAACTATTTTTTTGGATGAAGTTGGCGAACTGCCACTTACTACGCAAGTTCGTTTATTGCGTGTTTTGGAAAATGGAGAATTTATAAAAGTAGGTTCATCAGTAGTACAAAAAACAGATGTTCGAATTGTGGCTGCAACCAACGTAAATATGAACACAGCCATTGAAAAAGAGCGTTTTAGAGAAGATCTTTATTATAGATTGAGTACTGTCGAAATTTTTCTGCCTCCGTTAAGAGAACGAAATCAAGACATTCATTTGTTATTTCGCAAGTTTGCAGCTGATTTTGCTCAAAAATATAGAATGCCAACTGTTCGTTTGGAGGATGATGCTGTAAATATTTTACTGAATTATCGTTTTCCGGGAAATATTCGTCAGTTGAAAAATTTAGCAGAACAGATTTCAGTAATTGAAGAAAACAGGAATATTTCTGGTGCAAAATTACAACAATATTTGCCTGAAAATAGAGGGAATTTGCCTGCAATTATTGGTGGAAAAAAAGACAATGATTTTTCGAGCGAACGTGATATTATGTACAAAATTTTGTTTGATATGCGCAATGATATCAATGATTTGAAAAAATTGACATTAGATTTGTTGAAAAGCGGAAATGTTGAAGAAGTGCAGGAAGAAAATCATCAATTAATTGAAAAGATTTACGGAAACAAAGAAACAAATACTAGAAATGTTGAAGTGCTAAACATCCCTCAAAAAACATCCGTAGAAAAGAATTATGATTTCATTGAAACCATTGAAGAAGATGAAAGTTTATCTTTACAAGACAAAGAAATTGAAATGATCAAACGTTCATTGGAAAAAAATAAAGATAAGCGAAAATTAGCTGCAAAAGAATTGGGCATTTCCGAGCGAACTTTATACAGAAAAATAAAACAATATGATTTATAAAGGAGTTTTGATTGTTGAGTTTTTACTTTTTAGTTTAAGTTAAAACTCTTAAATTTTATAAAAATGAAAAAAATAATAAATATTTCAACTTTCATAATCACAAGTTTAATAATTGTTGCCTGTGGTGCCTACTCATTTACTGGAGGAAATACTGGAAATGCAAAAACCATTCAGGTTGATTTTTTCCTAAATCAAGCACCTTTGGTAGAGCCAGCTTTAACGCAACGTTTTACGAATGATTTGCAAGATTTGTTTACACGTCAAACGAATTTAACTCTCACAAATTCAAATGGAGATTTGCATTTTAGTGGCGAAATTACTGATTTTAGAGTGACGCCTATGAGTGGAACTTCTGATCAAACTGCGGCTCAAAACAGGTTAACAATTTCAGTAAATGTGCGTTTTGTAAACAAATTGGTTGAGAAAGACAATTTCGAAAAAACCTTTTCCTTTTACTCTGATTATGATGCAAGTGCGCAATTAACTGGTAGTATTTTGGAAAATGCGTTGGATGAAATTATTGAAAGAATGATTCAAGATATTTTTAATGCCTCTGTGGCAAAATGGTAAGATTTTAGTAGTATGAAAAAAAATACGTTTATTGATATTTTAGAACTCCAACATCCAATTCATCAAGTGGAAACTGCTGAATTGAAAGTTGTGATTAATGAATTTCCTTATTTTCAGTCAGCAAGAGCTTTATATCTGAAAGGATTGAAAAATCAAGATAGTTTTAAATACAATAACGAACTTAAAATCACTGCTGCAACAACTTCTGACAGAACAGTTTTGTTTAATTTTATTACCTCAACAACTTTTGATGTCCAGAAAAAAGACATACATCAGCAAATAAAAGAGAAAATTTTAGAGGAAAATCCAACAGTTATTATTCAAAAGATACTGCCAATAATTGCTGAAAAAACTTCCGAAAAAATTGAAGAAAAACTTGCGATTGGAAAACCTATTTCTTTTTCAGCTTCTGAAAGTTACTCTTTTAACCAGTGGTTGCAATTGTCAGCAAAAAAACCGATTGAAAGAGTGCAAGAACCAGTACCAAAAATTACCACTGAAAAAGAAGAATTGATTGATAAATTTATTCAGAATAATCCCAAAATTCAGCCAATTACCAAAGACAAAAATATCAGTATTATTGTTCAAGAAAACAAGCAAGATGCATCTTTAATGACAGAAACTTTGGCAAAAGTATATTTGGAACAAAAAAAATATGACAATGCCATTCAAGCGTATCGAATTTTAAGTTTGAAATATCCAGAAAAAAGTGGTTTCTTTGCAGACCAAATTAAAAGAATACAAATTTTACAAAAATACAAACAATGAGTTACACCGCATTTTTAATACTAATTTTATTTGTAGCAGTTGCTTTAATATTAATGGTTATGGTTCAAAATCCCAAAGGTGGAGGATTGTCATCTTCTTTTGGTGGTTCAGGCGCACAATCTTTAGGTGGAGTTCAAAACACCAATAATTTTCTTGACAGAACAACTTGGACATTAGCAATTGCGATGTTTGCGTTGATTTTGTTATCAAATTTTGCTATTCCAAGAGAAGGAACAAGTGATTTTAAATTAGACAAAACGTTGGACGGAATCGAAACTACAACTCCAGCAAAAAATACCACAAACGATTCGCTAAAATAAGCTACGTTTTTAAAACAGAAAATGCTAACGAAAATGACACGTTGGCATTTTTTTTTGCATCAATGCAAATCAGAAAAACGAATCAGTGAAAAATTGTCAGTTTCTTTGAAATGGCACAATTTCTGAATGTAAATCAAAAAGTTAAAATATTTTTTAATAAACTAAAATAGATATAAAATGGGAATTAACATTAAACCTTTAGCAGACAGAGTTCTAGTTGAACCTGCTCCAGCAGAAACAAAAACAGCTTCTGGAATTATAATACCAGACAATGCAAAAGAAAAACCTCAAAAAGGAACTGTTGTAGCCGTTGGAAATGGAAAAAAAGATGAGCCTTTAACAGTTAAAGTTGGTGACACTGTTTTGTATAGCAAATATGGAGGAACAGACTTAAAATTAGAAGGAAAGGATTATTTAATGATGCGTGAATCTGATATTCTTGGTATCATTTAAAGTATTCATTTACCAGTTTCAGTAAACACAAATAAATAAACCCCAAACAGTTAAACAATTAAACATTTATAAAAAATGGCAAAAGATATTAAATTCGATATTGACGCACGTGATGGATTAAAACGTGGAGTAGATGCATTAGCAAATGCAGTGAAAGTAACTTTAGGACCAAAAGGTAGAAATGTAATTATTTCTAAATCTTTTGGCGCTCCAACCGTAACAAAAGACGGAGTTACTGTAGCAAAAGAAATTGAGTTGCAAGATCCCTTAGAAAACATGGGCGCGCAAATGGTAAAAGAAGTTGCTTCAAGAACCAACGATTTGGCTGGTGATGGAACAACAACTGCTACAGTTTTAGCGCAAGCAATCGTAAAAGAAGGTTTGAAAAACGTTGCTGCAGGTGCAAATCCTATGGATTTAAAACGAGGAATTGACAAAGCTGTTGAGGCGATTGTTGCTGACCTTGCAAAACAATCCCAAGAAGTTGGAAATTCATCTGAAAAAATCCAACAAGTTGCTTCGATTTCAGCAAATAACGATTCAGTAATTGGTGATTTAATCGCAACTGCTTTCGGCAAAGTAGGAAAAGAGGGTGTTATTACTGTTGAAGAAGCCAAAGGAATGGAAACATATGTAGATGTTGTAGAAGGAATGCAGTTTGATAGAGGGTATTTGTCTCCATATTTTGTAACGGATGCTGATAAAATGATTGCTGATTTAGACCATCCATATATTTTATTATTCGATAAAAAGATTTCTAATTTGCAAGAAATTCTTCCGATTTTAGAGCCAGTTGCTCAATCAGGAAGACCATTATTAATCATTGCTGAAGATGTTGACGGACAAGCATTGGCAACTTTGGTGGTTAATAAATTACGTGGTGGTTTAAAAATCGCTGCCGTAAAAGCACCCGGTTTTGGTGATCGTAGAAAAGCAATGCTTGAAGACATCGCTATTTTAACAGGTGGAACAGTGATTTCTGAAGAAAGAGGTTTCTCTCTTGAAAATGCAACGTTAGATTTGTTAGGAACTGCCGAAACTGTAACTGTTGATAAAGACAACACAACTATCGTAAATGGTTCAGGAAATGCCGAGAATATCAAAGCAAGAGTAAACCAAATAAAAGCGCAAATTGAAACTACAACGTCTGATTATGACAAAGAAAAACTACAAGAGCGTTTAGCAAAATTAGCTGGAGGTGTTGCAGTTTTATATGTTGGAGCAGCTTCTGAAGTGGAAATGAAAGAGAAAAAAGACAGAGTTGATGACGCTTTACACGCTACAAGAGCAGCTGTTGAAGAAGGCATTGTTGCTGGTGGAGGAGTCGCTTTGGTGCGTGCTAAAAAAGCATTAGAAAAAATAATTACTATTAATATAGACGAATCTACTGGTGTTCAAATCGTAAATAAAGCAATTGAATCGCCATTAAGAACGATTGTTGAAAATGCTGGTGGAGAAGGCTCAGTTGTCATAAACAAAGTTTTAGAAGGTGTGAAGAATTTTGGCTATGATGCAAAAGCAGATGTTTATGTTGACATGTTAGAAGCTGGAATCATTGATCCGAAAAAAGTAACAAGAATAGCTTTAGAAAACGCGGCTTCTGTTGCAGGAATGATTTTAACTACAGAATGTGCATTAATTGACATCAAAGAAGACGCTCCTTCAATGCCAGGAATGGGTGGTGGAATGCCAGGAATGATGTAATAAAATCATAACATATTTTTATCAAAAATCCGTTAGAAGTTTTCTGACGGATTTTTTTATTTAATGTAACAATCCAACCTCTTTTTCTTAATTCAGAGATTATTTCGTTCCATTTTTCGATTTTGAAATTTATAGCAGTTTTTTTAATTTCAGTTTGGATTTCTGTATTTTTTTTATTTTATAATACATATTCGTATATGGAAAGTTGCGATTTTTTAATTCAGTTTAAAAAAATGAAAACTATAAATAGCACTATTTATCATTGTAATTTTCCCAAAAGCAAGGACAATAACAATTACCTTTTCGTCTTCAATTCTATAAATCAATTTGTGCTTGTCTGTTATTCTTCGAGACCAAGTTGCAATTTCATAATGTTTTAGTTTTTCAGGTTTTCCAGTTCCTTTTGTTGGATGCTCTCTTAATTCGTTTAAAAGTTTATCAATCTTCAAAAGTACTTTTTTATCTCCCGCTTTTTTATGCTTTGCAATATCTGAAATAGCTTCATCAGTTAATTCAGGCGCATAAATCATAATCCTAAAAATTCCTTTTGTTGATCTTTTTCAAGTTTTATTATTTTTCCTGATGCAGCTTGTCTCAGAGATTTATCAATTTTGGTAATAAATTCATCTTCAGTGAATGAAATTTTTTTTTAGTTTTTCAGAAGTTCATAACGAATTTTCATTTCTTCCAATAAAGATGTAAGCAATAATTTTTGCTCTTCATTTTTCGGATAAATGGTTATGTTTTCCATTTTTTGATTTTTAAGTAATTATACAAAAATATAAAAAAAGTTTCAAGCACTTTGCTTAATTTCTATACAAGTTCAAAAAATCAGTTATTTTTACTGACAAATTAACCAAAATGAATATAGCCTTTTTACAACAACAAATTGATACCATTATCGTATCAAAAATAGTAAGAGAAGATAAACTTCAAGCCATTTGTAATTTACTCGAAAACCAAATTTCTTATTATGATTGGGTAGGTTTTTATTTTAAAAATGGCGACAAAAGAGAATTGAAATTGGCGCAATTTACTGGTGAGCCAACAGAACATACCATTATTCCATTTGGAAAAGGCATTTGTGGTCAAGTTGCAGTGAGCAATCAAAATTTTGTGGTGCAAGACGTTTCTGCACAAGATAACTATATTTCTTGTGGCTGGAAAGTGAAATCCGAAATTGTGATTCCAATTTTTGTAAATGACGAAAATATTGGTCAAATAGACATTGATTCACACACTGTAAATCCGTTTTCTAAAAATGACGAGGAATTATTGGAATATACTTGCAAAAAAGTAGCGACTTTGTTTTGATAGCTCTCTATTGTTAATTATTAACGGTATTTGTTACTATCTTTTTATTGTGATTCATTGCATGTTTGCGTAGTTTTGCATGCTTAACAAAACAGCAAAAAATGAGCACTTCAAAACAAATTAAATCTGCCTTAATTTCAGTTTTTCATAAAGATGGATTGGCCCCAATTGTAGAAAAATTAAACGAATTAAACGTTGCAATTTACTCTACTGGAGGTACAGAAAAATTTATCACTGATTTAGGAATCGAAGTAATTCCTGTTGAGGATGTTACCTCATATCCTTCTATTTTAGGAGGAAGAGTAAAAACATTGCATCCTAAAATTTTTGGTGGAATTCTCAATAGACAAGACCACAAAGGCGATATTGCTGAAATGAAAGAATACGAAATTCCGCAAATTGATTTGGTCATTGTTGATTTATATCCGTTCGAAAAAACAGTTGCTTCAGGCGCTTCTGAAGAAGATATTGTTGAGAAAATTGATATTGGAGGCATTTCTCTGATTCGTGCTGCAGCAAAAAATTTTAAAGATACTTTTATTGTTTCGTCAATGGAACAATATGAAGATTTTCTAAACATTATTTCCGAAAATAATTGTGTTACAACATTAGAACAAAGAAAAAAGTTTGCCTCAAAATCATTCAATGTTTCATCACATTATGATACTGCAATTTTCAATTATTTTAATGAAGATGAAGTCGTTTTTAAAGCAAGTGAACAAAAATCACAAGTGTTGCGCTATGGTGAAAATCCACATCAAAAAGGGTATTTCTTTGGGGATTTGGAAGCAATGTTTGATAAAATCCATGGAAAAGAATTGAGTTACAACAATTTGTTGGATATAGATGCTGCTGTCAATTTGATGGAGGAATTTAGAGGAGAAGCGCCTACTTTTGCCATTTTAAAACACAACAATGCTTGTGGATTTGCGCAAAGAATAACCATTAAAGAGGCGTATGTTGATGCTTTGGCTGGAGATCCAGTTTCCGCTTTTGGTGGAATTTTAATTGCAAATACTACTATTGATGCTGCAACTGCTAAAGAAATTAATGACTTATTTTGTGAAGTTGTGATTGCGCCAAACTATACTGAAGATGCTCTGGAAATAATACAAACAAAGAAAAATAGAATCATTTTAGTGCAAAAAGAAGTGAAATTGCCCACACAATTAGTGAGAACTTCATTGAATGGATTATTGGTTCAAGACAAAGATTTCATCACAGATGCAAAAGAACATTTGACATTTGTTACCAATACAAAACCAAGCGAACCTGAAATTGAAGATTTGTTATTTGCCTCAAAATTGTGCAAAAACACAAAATCAAACACGATTGTTTTGGTGAAAAACAAACAACTTTTGGCAAGTGGAACTGGTCAAACAAGTAGAGTTGACGCCTTAAATCAAGCCATTGAGAAAGCAAAAAACTTTGGATTTGACTTGAATGGTGCAGCCATGGCAAGTGATGCTTTTTTCCCTTTTCCAGATTGTGTAGAAATTGCTGATAAAGCAGGGATTAAAAGCGTGATTCAACCTGGAGGATCTATCAAAGATCAATTGAGTGTTGATTATTGCAACGCCCACAACTTATCAATGGTAACTTCTGGCATAAGACATTTTAAACATTAAAAAAAATTAAGTGAATTAAACAGATTTAATTTGTAATTTTGTGATAATACACATTATTTTAAATAATAAACATATTTATGGGTTTTTTCGATTTCATGACTGAAGATATTGCCATTGATTTGGGAACTGCAAATACATTAATAATTCACAATGGTAAGGTAGTTATTGATAGTCCATCAATAGTAGCAAGAAATAGAATTACGGGTAAAATAATTGCAATTGGTCATGAAGCGAGCTTGATGCAAGGAAAAACCCACGAAAACATCAAAACGATTCGTCCATTGAAAGATGGTGTTATTGCTGATTTTCAGGCATCTGAAGAGATGATTAAGGAGTTTATAAAGCAAATTCCATCAATTAAAAAGAAATTATTTCCACCAGCTTTGCGAATGGTGATTTGCATTCCATCAGGAATTACAGAAGTTGAAAAACGTGCTGTAAGAGATTCTGCAAAACACATGAATGCTAAAGAAATTTATTTGATTTATGAACCAATGGCTGCTGCAATTGGAGTTGGAATTGATATTATGGAACCAAAAGGAAACATGATTATTGATATTGGTGGCGGGACTACAGAAATTGCTGTGATTGCTTTAGGTGGCATTGTGTGCGACCAATCAGTGAAAGTTGCTGGTGACTTGTTTACCAATGATATTATGTATTATATGCGCACACAACACAATCTTCATGTAGGAGAAACTACTGCTGAAAAAATAAAAATTCAAGTGGGTGCAGCAACTGAAGATTTGGATTCACCACCAGAAGAAATGTTGGTTCAAGGTAGAGATTTATTGAGCGGAAAACCAAAACAAGTTCAAGTTTCGCACCGTGAAATCGCAAAAGCATTAGACAAATCTATACTAAGAATTGAAGATGCTGTGATGGAAACATTGTCAAAAACACCACCAGAATTGGCTGCGGATATTTATAATTCAGGTATTTATTTAGCTGGAGGAGGTTCAATGCTAAGAGGTTTAGATAAGCGTTTATCTCGGAAAACTGATTTGCCAGTATATGTTACTGAAGATCCATTAACAGCTGTTGTTCGCGGAACAGGAGCTGCTTTAAAAGAACTTGTAAAGTACAAAAATGTGTTGATGAACTAGCCTTTAAATTCTAACAATGCAACAACTGATTTTTTTTATTCAGCGGTTTAAATATTTTTTATTTTTTATATTATTAGAATCTATAGCTATTGGTTTCACAATTTCAAACCTTAGTTTTCATAAAAGCAAAATTATAAATTCTACAAATTTAATAGTTGCAGGTTTATACGAGCAGAGATCAAAAATCACTGATTATTTTCGTCTAAAATCTGAAAATGAAATTTTAGCTACTGAAAATGTTCGTTTAAAAAATCTTCTTGAAAAAAAACCAATAGTCACAATAATCAGAGACTCTACAATAAACGATACTATAAAATATTTTCAAAAATTTACTTTTACTGCTGGCAAAATCATCAACAATAACTATAACAAAGAATTTAATTTTTTGACTTTAAATATCGGAAAAAACGAAGGAATTGATAAGGAAATGGCAGTTGTTAATAGCAATGGAATCATTGGAATTGTTGATCACGCCAAACCTAAATATGCCAGAGTTCAGTCAATTTTAAACAGAAATAGCCGAATCAATGCGCGACTAAAAAATACCAATTATTTTGGCTCACTAAATTGGGATGGAAGTGATTATAAAATAGTACAATTGATAGATATTCCAAGGCAAGCACCTCTCAGAATTGGTGATACTATCGAAACTGGAGGAAAATCTGCCATTTTTCCTGAAGGAATTTTAATAGGACGAGTTTCGAAAATTAGTAGAGGAAACTCAGCTGACAACACAGTTACCATTACTCTTTTTAATGATATGAGCAATCTTGGAGTTGTTTATGTGATTAAAAATTTTGAAAAGAATGAGATAAGAACCATTGAAAGTTTAGAAAATGAATAAGCGATTAAGACTGTTTTTTTTATTCTTTTTATTGCTTTTTTTACAAGTTTTTATGCTGAATAACATCTTATTATTTGGGTCTATAAATCCTTATTTATATATTGTTTTTGTTATTTTATATCCCGTAAAAGAGAATAAGTTTTATTTGTTGTTTTTTTCATTTTTACTTGGATTATTTGTTGATTTTTTCTCTGATACAGTTGGTGTCCACGCTTTTTCTATCACATTTATTGCATACATCAGATTATTTTTTATCAAAGTTTATTTCAGAAAATTAGAGCTTGATTATCCATTTTTCAAACTTCAATCTGAGTCATTTGGAAAAAAATTCAATTTCGTGGTCACTTTAACACTTATTCATCACTTTTTGTTATTTTTATTGGCAAACTTTAGCTTTTTTAATTTTTCTACTGTGCTGAGTAATACATTTTTTTCGAGTATTTTTACATTGGTTTTATATTTTATAGGAACCGCTATTTTTAATGAAAACGAATAATGCAAAAAAAAATTTATTATATTTATTAATATCCTTAACTGGTGTTATCTTCATTGGAAAACTGTTTCAATTACAAATTTTGAGAGGAGTTGATTTTGATCCAGTTCATAATGCTTCCATAAAAATCGAATATGATTATCCTGAAAGAGGTTATATTTATGACAGAAATGGGCGGCTTTTAGTTGCTAATCAAGTATCATATGATGTGATGGTGCAACCAAATCAAGTAAAATTATCAGATACTGTTGAATTTTGTAAACTTCTAAAAATAGAAAAAGAGGATTTCATTACAAGATTTAAAAAGGCAGAAAATTACGCCTCATACCTTACTTCTGTTTTCTTAAAACAATTGGCAAAAGAGGATTTTGCTTATTTGCAAGAAAAACTGCACAAATACAACGGTTTTTACATCCAAAAAAGAATTATTAGAGATTATCCTGTCAATGCAGCAGCCAATGTTTTGGGTTATATTGGTGAGGTTAACGAAGAAAAAGCACGAAATAGCAATGATTACGAGCAAGGAGAATTGGAAGGAAAAGAAGGTGTTGAAAGAGAATATGAAGCGCTTTTAAAAGGCAAAAAAGGTAAAAAATACTTCAATAGAAATCGGTTTAACAAAGTTACAGGTTCATTTAAAAATGGATTGATGGACTCTTTATCAGAAGGAGGAAAAGATTTGACTTTGACAATAGACATTGAATTACAATTGTATGCACAACAATTAATGAATGGAAAACGTGGTGGAATTGTTGCAATTGAACCCTCAACTGGCGAAATTCTTGCACTTGTTACTTCTCCCTCTTACGACCCAAATATGTTGGTTGGAAGAGATCGTTCAAAAAATTCAATTTTCTTGATGGATCCAAATAATCCTGAAAAACCAACATACGACAGGGCTTTATTGGCTGCATATCCCCCAGGTTCCCCATTCAAAATGATGAATGCTTTGATTGCTCTGCAAGAAAACGTTATCAATACCGAAACTACTTTTAGATGTTATGGTGGCTATAGATATGGTAGCAAAAGTCATAATTTTATGAGATGTCACTGTGGAATTTATGACTCACCAATTGCTTTAAAAACAGGAATAGCAAAATCTTGTAATAGTTATTTTTCTAATACCTACAAAAGAATTATCGAAAAAAAGAGAAAACCAAGTCAAGGTTTAGATACTTGGAATAAACACGCAACTAGCTTTGGATTAGGAAGTTATCTTGGGTATGATTTGCCTTCTGGTGCTCCAGGATTGATTCCTGACGGAAAATATTATGATGATATTTATAAATATAGATGGACTGCTTCCACGAATATTTCAAATGCAATTGGTCAAGGTGAAGTTTTGACAACGCCAATTCAGTTGGCTAATTTTACAGCCGCAATAGCCAACAGGGGTTATTTTTACACTCCTCATATTGTTAAAAAAATTGATTTGAAACCGATTAAAAATCCTGAATTTATTAATAAAAAGCAAACAACTATTAACACTGAATATTTTGAACCAGTTGTAGAAGCAATGCACGAAGTTTTTAAAACTGGAACAGGAAGATGGAGTCAAGTAAATGGCATTGAAATTTGTGGAAAAACAGGAACTTCAGAAAACTTTGTACGAGTAAACGGATACAAGCAACAATTAGCAGATCACTCTATTTTGGTTGCCTTTGCACCTAAAAATAATCCAAAAATTGCATTGGCCGTTTTTGTTGAGAATGGCGGATTTGGATCTACAATTGCAGCACCAATCACAAGTTTGATGATTGAAAAATATTTAAATGGATATATTTCTGAGGAAAACAAATTAAGAGAAACTAATATGTTAAATCTAAGTCTGCAAGATATTTACAATTATTACAGACCAAAAAATAAGGAAATTGCGTCAAGAAAAGAATAACATTTTTGAAGGAATAGATTGGATTCTTGTTTTTTTCTATTTCTTTTTTGTGGGTTTTGGATGGCTCAATATTTATGCTGCTTCAAAAACTGATGAAAATCTTCATATTTTAGATTTTACAACAAAATATGGAAAACAACTTCTTTGGATAGGATTTAGTTTTCCTTTAATTGTTACAGTTTTATTTTTTAACTCAAAATTTTATGAGCGTTTTTCGAGTATTTTTTATTTGATTTCGATTTTGTTATTGCTGCTCTTATTTCCTCTCGGAAAAGAAATAAATGGTGCAAGAGCATGGTTTAATTTTGGGTCAATGAGTTTACAACCAGCAGAATTTGTAAAAGTTACTTCAGCTTTAGCTATTGCAAAATTGTTAAGTGACCGTCAATACAATTTAAACTTAGTCAAAAATCAAATTAAAGCATTTTTAATTATATTTTTTCCTACAATTTTAATTGTTCTTCAACCAGATCCTGGATCTGCATTGATTTATCTTTCATTTTTTCTTGTTTTGAATCGAGAAGGTCTGACGTTAAATTATATCATTTTTGGAGTTATCAGTATTTCATTATTTATACTTACTATTTTTTTCGGAACACAAACTATGTTATTTTGGGTTTTTATTATTATTTCAATTATCGTTATTTATCTGATTTATAGAGAGGGAAAGCGTTTAATACGCTTCAATTGGCACAAAATAGTAATCACTTATTTTTTAGTTGGTTTATTTGTCTATGGAACAGGATTCATTTATGAAAATGTCTTTAAACAACATCATAGAGATCGTTTTGAGGTTTTATTAGGATTAAAAATTGACACAAAAGATATTGGATACAACTCTTATCAATCAAAGTTAACTGTGAGTTCCGGTGGATTTTCAGGAAAAGGATTTTTAAATGGAGACATTACCAAAGGAAATTTTGTTCCAGAACAGCACACTGATTATATTTTTAGTACAATTGGAGAAGAGTGGGGTTTTCTTGGAAGTGGATTAGTTGTGTTGCTTTTTATGCTTATGATTGCAAGAATTATTTATCAAGCAGAAACTCATGCCAACAAATTTGGAAGAATTTATGGTTATAGTTTAGCCTCAATTCTTTTCTTTCACGTAACCTTAAATATTGGAATGGTGATTGGATTGCTGCCAACTGTTGGTATTCCGCTTCCATTTTTTAGTTATGGAGGTTCTTCTTTGTGGGGATTTACGATTCTACTTTTTATTTTTATAAGATTAGATGCTCATAAAAATTATGATTGGTAAAGTCTTAATATGACAATGAATTAATGTAGGAATGAATTAATGTAACATCGTATCAACTAGGATGTTTGAATTTTCAATTATTTATGGCGTAAAACAGCAAAGCGATTATAACAAAAAAAAGCGCTGAAAATTCAGAGCTTTTATATATTTTTAAAACTAAAAATTTATTACAATGCGGCTACGTGCTTTGTTAATTTTGATTTCAAGTTTGCTGCTTTGTTTTTATGAATAATATTCTTTTTTGCTAATTTATCCAACATTGAAATTACGTTCACTAATTTTCCTGCAGCTTCAGTTTTATCTTCCATTACACGCAAATCTCTAACGGCATTTCTAGCTGTTTTGTGTTGGTATTTATTACGAAGCTTTTTAGCATCGTTACTTCTAATTCTTTTTAATGCTGACTTATGATTTGCCATAATATTATTTTCTTCGTTCTTATTTAAAACTTCGTAGTCCGTACGGGAATCGAACCCGTGTTACCAGGATGAAAACCTGGCGTCCTAACCCCTAGACGAACGGACCATCACAATTTAGTATTCTCTTAATTGCGGATGCAAATATACAACGTTTTTAAAATCCTACAATTATTTTTAAAAAAAAATAAAAATTAATATGCTTTCGCAAATAGCACTCTTTTTGTGGATGTTTTTCCACTAAAAACGCAATTTCCAGCTTCTTCTTTCAATTCATTTGGAATACATCTAATGGTTGCTTTTGTCAATTCTTTTATTTTTTCTTCTGATTCAGATGTTCCATCCCAATGAGCAGCAACAAATCCACCCTTATTTTCAATTATATTTTTAAACTCCTCAAATGAATTTACCTCAGTAATGTGAGTATTTCTAAAATCCAATGCGTTGTTAAATAAATTATTTTGAATTTCTTCTAATAATTCAGCAACAAAATCAATTAAAATATCTTGAGAAATACTCTGCTTTTTTAAAGTATCTCTTCTTGAAACTTCAACAGTGTTGTTCTCTAAATCACGATTTCCCATAGCAATTCTTATGGGAACTCCTTTCAATTCATATTCTGCGAATTTTGCACCTGGTCTCAAAGTATCTCTATCATCATATTTTACTGAAATTCCTTTTGAGCGCAATGATTTTAAAATCACATTGATTTTTTCTGACAGTAAAAACAATTCTTCTTCTCCTTTATATATAGGTACAATAACCACTTGTATTGGTGCTAATTTTGGAGGCAAAACCAACCCAAAATCATCTGAATGTGTCATAATCAAACCGCCAATCAAACGTGTAGAAACGCCCCAAGAAGTTGCCCAAACATATTCTTGTTTTCCTTCTTTAGTAGTAAATTTCACGTCAAAAGCTTGTGCAAAATTTTGACCTAAAAAATGACTTGTTCCTGCTTGCAATGCTTTTCCGTCTTGCATTAATGCTTCAATAGTATAGGTGTCTTCTGCACCTGCAAAACGCTCACTATCAGATTTCACGCCTTTAATTACAGGCATTGCCATAAATTCTTCTGCAAATGTTGCATACACTTCTTGCATTTGTCTTGCCTCTGAAATTGCCTCACTTTTTGAAGCATGAGCAGTGTGTCCTTCTTGCCATAAAAATTCTGAAGTTCTTAAAAACAAACGAGTTCTCATTTCCCATCTAACCACATTTGCCCACTGATTAATCAATAAAGGTAAATCTCTATAAGATTGAATCCAACCTTTATATGTGCTCCAAATAATTGCTTCAGAGGTAGGTCTAACTACCAATTCTTCTTCCAATTTTGCTTCAGGATCCACTCTTAATTTTCCAGGTCTATCAGGATCATTTTGTAATCTATAATGAGTAACAACTGCACATTCTTTCGCAAAACCTTCTGCGTTTTTTTCTTCAGCTTCAAAAAGACTTTTTGGAACAAACAATGGAAAATACGCGTTTTGATGCCCTGTCTCTTTGAACATTCTATCTAATTCTGCTTGCATTTTTTCCCAAATTGCATACCCATATGGTTTGATAACCATACAGCCTCTTACTGCTGAATTTTCTGCCAAGTCAGCCTTTACAACTAATTCATTATACCATTTTGAGTAATCTTCGTCTCTTTTTGTTAAATTCTTACCCATATTCTTTACTTTGGCACAAATATTGTTTATTTTAATTTATAATCTTTGTTTAAAACGTTCTTTTAAAACGAATACAAAACTACTATAAATTAGTCTTTTTAATGCAAAAATTATTTTTTAATCATTATATTTATTAAAATTCAATATCATGAAACTACAAAACAAAATATTCACTATTCCTTCTTTTTTGTTTATTGCAACTACTAATTTTATATTGGTTTCTTGTGGCTCATATCAAAGTGTGTATAATGAAGACGGAATTTATGACAATCCTCGAAAATTTGAAAAAAGACAAGCAGTTATTATTGAGAGAAATAATCCAGATAATTACGAAGACAACTACTTTTCAAAAAAACTTGATAGTTTGGAGAGTATTTCTAATAATGATATTTTTACAGATGTAAATTCTTACAGTTCAAATAATAATTTTTCCAACAATGCGAATGAAAATTACAATCAAAACGAACCTTGGGGTTTTGAAGATAATAATGTTGTTGTTAATGTTAATATGATGAACGACCCCTATTGGGCTGGCAATGGTTTTGGAGTTTGGGGAATGAACAATTGGGGATGGAACAATTGGGGATGGAATAACTGGGGATGGAATAACTGGGGATGGAATAACTGGGGATGGAATAACTGGGGATGGAATAACTGGGGATGGAATGGTGGTTTTTACAATCCTTACTTTTATGGTAACAACGGTTGGAATAACAACGGATTCAGCAGAAACAATACCTATGGTCGTAGAGCAACAAACAATTCTTACGGACGAAGAGATGATGATAATTTCACTAGAAATAGAACAACTACTGACAGGAGAAATTCTTATTACAACATTCAAGATTCAAACATAATTAGAAGAAGTTCAACAAATAATCCAATAAGAAGAAGTTCAACTATTAGAGAAAACAACACAAATAACAACAATAATAGAAATAATAGCAATATTAATAATAACAACTCTTCAAGAGGAAGCAATACTAATTCAAATAATAATTCAACAATCAGAAGATCTTCTTCATCAAATTCCAACAGTGGAAACTCAACCAGATCATCTTCTAGTGGAAGATCTTCAACAGGAGGAAGAAGAGCAAATTAATTAGTAAATACAAAAGAAAAAAACTTTGAAGAATATGAAAAATTTATTTGCATCAGCGATTCTATTTGTAACTATTTTTACAGGTAACGCTCAATCTCTAGGATATCAGGATTTAGGAATTCTTTTTTCTCAAAATGACAATAACGGAACTGCGCGTTTTACTTCAATGGGTGGTGCTTTTGGCGCATTGGGTGGAGATATTTCAAGTGTAAATATCAATCCTGCTGGATTATCAGTCTTTAATTATAGTTCGGTTTCAGGGAGTTTTAAATCAAGAAGTTCTGATATTAATTCCAATTATTATGGCAACAAATTAACAACTCAAAACCAGTTTATGAATCTTTCTCAAGCAGGAGCTGTATTAGTTTTTGACAGTTTATATGAAGGTGATTGGCAAAAATTTGCGATGGGTTTCAATTATAGAATAACCAAAGATTTTAATGATGCTTTTTTTGCCCAAGGAAATAGTGGTGTAGCTACTTTTCAAGATTTTCCATTGGATATAAACAATCCAACCTTAGTCTATAACACTGCTGATGAACAAAGTTTTAATACCACTTTTGGTGGTCAATTGAGTGAATTTAATATCGCGTTTTCTTCTGTGTATCAAAATAAACTTCATGTGGGTTTAGGATTGAATTTCTATGACTTGAATTTCAATCAACGTTCAAATCTTACCGAGTTTAATAGCGATTCAAATGGCAATGAATTGGATGCTAATTTATTTCAAGAAAATTTTACTTCTGGATCAGGTTTTTCAATGAGCGCTGGTTTTATTTATAAATTAAATCAGAGTTTTCGCTTTGGATTGTCATATCAAACACCCACCTGGTTTTCAGAAATTATTGAAGATAGCAATATCATAAATAATGATGGATTTTTTGGAGATACTGAAATTGCAGTGAGCAATGACAATGTAATTTACGACAACACTGCTGGTGGATTTTTTCCAACGCAATCATTGATATACTCACTAAAAACGCCAAGTAAATTAACTGCAAGCTCTGCTTTTATTTTTGGCACAAGTGGTTTATTGAGTTTTGATTATACAAATATGAATTATATGAGGACCAAACTTTCTGGAGACGATTTTTCTCAAGAAAACCGTGCTTTTCAGAATGACTATGTAAACACACATAATTTTTCATTAGGAACTGAATGGCGTTTTGATAAATTTAGTATCAGAGCAGGTTATCGTTTTGAACAAAGTCCAGATATTTTCGCTATAAATTCTGACAACTTAAAAGAGTATTCTTTGGGAGCAGGATATAATTTTGGCAGTTTTAAATTGGATTTTTCTTACCGAACAAACAATCGAACTGCTGCCTATAACTTCTACTCAGGATTTGATGGCATAAACCCATCGAATCTAACTTTAGATAACAGAATATTTTCAGTAACAGTTTTCGTTAATTTATAGAAATTTTAAAGCTTTAAAAAAGACCTTGCATCAAAACATGGAGGGTCTTTTTTGTTGCAATTGAGTTTTTTGCCGTAATTTTGTAGCTCATCTGAAAATCATGCAAAAAATTATTATTACAATACAAAATTCATCAAACAAAACTATTATAAAATTCAATAGTAATTCCATTTTAATCAACGCTGGAAGCTATGAATATGCTAATATTGACGAAGCAAAAAAATCGCCTTTAGCACAACAATTATTTTATCTCCCTTTTGTGAAGAAAGTGTTTATCACGCCTAATTTTATTGCAATTCAACGCTATGATATTGTTGATTGGAGTGATGTTCAACAAGAAGTTCGTGAGCAAATTGAAAACTATATTAATGAAGGAAATGTAGTTGTAAACGAAGAAAATGTATCTTCAAAAAAAGAAGCATTTGAAGTGTATGCTGAAGTAACTCCAAATCCTTCAGTCATGAAATTTGGCATCAATAAACCCCTGACAGAAATTGATGTTGAATATAAAAATATTGATGAAGCAAGCAAATCTTCACCTTTGGCAAAAGCTATTTTTTCTTTTCCTTTCGTAAAAGAAATATTTATTTCTAACAATTATATCTCAATTACGAAATATAATATGGTTGAATGGAAAGAGATTTTTGCAGAAATGAGAAGTTTTATCCGAGAATATTTGGCAATAGGAAAACCTGTATTTAATGAACTTCCACTACAACAAATTACATCCAATGAAAAAGCTGTAATTCCTGCAGTAAAACTAGAGGGAATCTCTGCTCAAATTTTTGATATTTTAGAAGAACACATTAAACCTGCTGTGGCAAGTGATGGTGGAAATATCGCTTTTCGTTCTTATGACGAAACAAATAAAGTAGTGAGTGTAGTGCTTCAAGGCGCTTGCAGTGGTTGTCCTTCATCAACAGCAACTTTAAAAAATGGGATCGAAAATTTATTAAAAGAAATGCTTCCTAATCAAATCAATGGAGTAGTAGCAATAAACGGATAAAAAGTTTCTTTTAATTCTCCAAAGGGGAAAAAATGAGTTCAAAAAAATAGTCAAAATAAAAGAGTTAAAATAAAAAAAAGTTGCTCACGTTAAAAGTTTCATCCCTTTGGGAGGATTAGGTAGGCTTTCATTATGTCTGAAATTATCAAACCATATAAAGATTCATCTGCAGGAAAAAAAGAACAAGTTACCCAAATGTTTGATGCCATTTCAGGAAATTATGATGGCTTAAACAGGGTTATTTCCTTCGGAATTGACGTAAAATGGCGTAAAAAAGTAATTGAAATTGTCAGTAAAAATCATCCAAAACAAATTCTTGATATTGCCACTGGCACTGGAGATTTGGCATTGATGATGGCAAATTTGAATCCTGATCAAATTATTGGTTTGGATATTTCTGCTGGAATGCTCGAAGTTGGCAAACAAAAAATCATCAAAGCAAATTTATCTGACAAAATAAAAATGATTTTAGGTGATTCAGAAGAAATGCCTTTCCAAAATGACACTTTTGATGCAATTACGGTTTCATTTGGCGTTAGAAATTTTGCAAATCTTGACAAAGGAATTAGCGAAATTGCAAGAGTTTTAAAACCAACAGGTGTTTTGGTGATTTTAGAAACCTCTAATCCAACAAAATTTCCGATCAAACAAGGGTATAAAATCTATACCAATATTTTCCTTCCAATTGTCGGTAAATTGTTTTCAAAAGACAAAGTTGCCTATTCTTATTTGTCAGAATCTGCAAATTCTTTTCCTTTTGGTGAAGCGTTTAACAATATATTGAGAAAAAATGGGTTTAATAATGTAACACATTTACCTGTAACTTTTGGTGTGGCAACAATTTATACAGCTCGAAAATAAATATGGTGAAAAATAAAATTTTTTTAGGGTTCTTTTTCCTGATTTCAGCAATGGTTTTTGCACAAAGAGAACGTGTTGAAAACCTTCCTACTTTTGATGACAGAAAAATACATTATGGGTTTTATTTAGGTTTGAATCAAAATGATTTCAAACTCAATCTAAGAAATAGTTCAATTATAAATGCGGATATTACAGTTTCTCCTTCTACTGGATTCAATGTTGGTTTGATTGCAGATTTACGATTACACAAAAATCTAAATTTACGTTTTGAACCTGGTTTGATGAGTAATTCTAAAAAGATTTATTTCAATCATTTGGCGATTCTTAGAGATAGTGTTCGTGAAATTGGCTCTACGTATTTGCATGTTCCTTTGTTGCTCAAATTCAGTACTGATCGTTATAAAAACATTCGCCCTTATGTGTTGGCAGGGATTTCTTACGACCATAACTTTTCGAGTAATGAAGCAAATCAAAATGATAATTCAGCTAAAGAATTTCGAATGAAAACGCACAATTTTATGTATGAAGTTGGTATTGGAATTGATATTTATTTGTATTTCTTTAAATTTTCACCTTCTATTCGTGGTGTTTTTGCCATCAATAATGAAGTGAAATATGATAATCCAAAGTACGATACATCAACTGGTGAATTAATACCAAGCCCATGGACCGCTCCTATTAATTATATGGGTACTCGCGGAGTTTTCTTAACGTTTGCTTTTGAGTAACTATCTCTAAAAAAGTTGTAAAGTTTCTGTTGTTTATATTGTTTCTGTGGTTCTCTAATTGAATAAAAAATAACATTACAATCAAAAGTTTCGGAAATGAAAACCTTGTAGGTATTCAAAAAACTTATTTCCCTCTTTTAAATTCACTTAATAAAATGGCAGTTGCTGTGGCAACATTCAAACTTTCGGTTTGTTGAACATCCCCAAATCTTGGGATAGAAATGATTTGATTTGCGAATTTTTTCACACCTTCAGAAACGCCATTCGCTTCATTTCCCATCAGTAAAATTCCTTCTTCATGAAGTTGTGATTTATACACATTTTCACCATTCATATCTGCAATAAAAATAGGCAATAAAGTTTCACTTAAAAATTGTTCTAAAGCTATGTAGTGAATGTCAATTCTTGACAAAGATCCCATGCTTGCTTGCACTACTTTTGAATTGAAACAATCTACAGTATCCTCAGAACAAACCAATTGTGTGACTCCAAACCAATCGCATAAACGAATGATGGTTCCCAAATTTCCAGGATCATTTATCGCGTCTAAAACCACTGTCAAACCAATTTTTTTAAATGATTTTTTTGGTGGGATTTTAAACAACGCCAATACATTATTGGGTGTTTTTAACTGACTTATTTTTTGTAATTCCGATTCAGAAATGGTTGTTTTTTTATCTAAAAAATTATCGCATTTAAAATCATCAGTTGCAAAAATAGCTTCCAATTCAAGTGAAGAATTCAACAATTCATTCACCACTTTTACACCCTCAGCAATGAATAATTGATGTTGAATTCTATACTTTTTTTGAGATAAACTCGTGATGATTTTTATTTGATTTTTTGAGATGCTCATTAATTGATTCTAAATGAAAATAAACCGATGAAAAATGTTATTTTTGAACTTATTTCAGTTGCTAAAATAATGAAAAAACGCTTTTACTATTTTTTATTTATCATCTTTTTCACCTCATGTAATTCAACCAAATATGTTGCTGAGGAAGAATTCATGCTCAAAGAAAACATTGTTTTTATTGACAGCGTAAAAACGAATAGTGGAAATTTAGAAAAATACATCTTGCAGAAGCCAAATACTCGCTTATTGGGATTGCCTTTGGGGTTATATTTCTATAATTTAGGAAATCCAAATAAGCCAAAAACAGTTAAAGAATGGGCTGAAAAAAATCCAAAATCTTATCAATTCATCAAAAGCATTTTTTCCGAAAAACAAAGTATTGCCTATGCAAATTCGTTTATCAATTTGAATAATTGGTATTTGAAAAACGACGCTCCTGAAATTATAAACAAGTCAAAAATTCAAAAAACAGCCGATAATTTATGGGCATATTATAAAACGCAAGGTTTTTTTGAATCAAAAGTGGATACTGTTATCCAAAGAAATGATGAAAAAAAAGCATATGTAACGTATCATATCAGCAAAGGAAAACCAACAATTTTAGACACCATTTCTGTGAAAATCACCTCTCGCACTTTGGATTCTATTTATAAAAATTCAAAACTTCAAAGTTTTTTAAAATCAGGCACTCAATACAAAGACCAAGACTTTAGAGCCGAAGCAAGTAGCGTTGTAAAACTTTTTAGAAACAGTGGTATTTTTCATTTTTCTGAGGCAGCTTTGGGTTTTTATGTAGATTCTACAAGAACTGATTATAAAACAAATGTCGATTTTCTAATTTCATCCAATAGATTGTCAGAAGTGGATGGAAGTTATATAGAAACACCATATAAAATCCATACAATCAAAGAAGTAACTGTTCATACTGATTATTATTTTACAAAAAAAAATGAAGCAATCAAGGATTCTTCAACTTATGAAGGAATTAATTTTATTGCTAACGATAAAATAAAATTCAATCCAAAGTATTTATCACAGTCTATTTTCCTGAAACCTGGAGAAGTTTACAAAGATACTTTGCGAAATCTTACCAGAAATCATTTAAAATCATTACAAAATTTTAAATCTACGAGCTTACAATTCACACCACTTTCTGAAACAAATGGCGATTTAAGAATGGACATTTTTTTAACACCTATGGAAAAATATAACATGGGTTTGGAAACAGAAATTACCCATTCAAACATAAGAAATATTGGAACTTCTGCCAAATTTTCTATCACAAATAGAAATGCTTTCAGAGGGGCAGAATTGGTAAAAATATCGGTCTTAGGTTCGTGGTTCAACTCAAATAACGGTCCTGGATGGGAATTGGGTGCTGATGTTTCTATCGAAATGCCAAGGTTTGTAGCGCCTTTTGGTATTGGGAAATTGGTTCCTAAAGAAATGTCGCCAAGAACTTATTTTTCAATTGGATCAAGTTTTCAAAAAAATATTGGATTGGACAGGCAAACATTTTCTTTTATGACCGATTTTAAATGGCAATTTAATGCGAAGAAAACCATTCAACTAGAAGTTTTGAATACACAATATGTAAAAAACCTAAACGTCAGTAGTTTTTTTGATATTTATAGCTCAGAGTTCAGAGGATTAAATGATATTGCCCAAATTTATCCAGGAATTGCAGGCGATTTGCCAACGGATGCAACCAAGTATCAAGCAACCCTTAATTTCATGTCAACATTAGGTGGTGATGCTGCATTTCAGGCATCAAATCCTAAAGAATACAACACAGTCCTCAATATTCAAAATCGTTTCAATATTGTTACTTCTGATTTCTTAATTCCAGTAATTGCCTATTCTTTTACATTCAATAATCAATTAGATTTCAAAGATAAAAATTTTTCTTTTTTTAAAGTCAGGATTTCTAATTCGGGAAATATTTTAGGGCTTCTTTCCAATCAAAAAAACAGTAACAATAAGAGAACTTTTTTTAATATTCCATTGGCACAATATTTTAAAACAGATATTGAATACAAGAAATTTTGGGATGTTGGCAACAATAGCGTTTTTGCCATTAGAGGACTATTGGGCGCAATTATCACCTATGATAATTCAGATATTCCGTTTATAAGAAGTTATTTTGCGGGAGGTTCAAATGATATTAGAGCTTGGCAAACCTATGAATTAGGCCCTGGAAGAAGAAATACAGGTTTGGAATACAACACCGGAAGTTTCAAGTTTTTGACAAGTGCTGAATATCGTTTTGATGTTTTTAGCATGTTGAAAGGGGCATTTTTTATAGATGCAGGAAATATTTGGGACATTTCTAAATCAAGTTTTGTAGATGATGATTCAAAATTCAAGAATTTATCATCACTCAAAAACATTGCAATCGGTTCTGGTTTTGGCGCACGATTGGATTTTAACTTTTTAATCTTTCGTTTTGATATTGGTTTTAAAACCTATGAACCCTATTTAAATGACAGTAAATGGTTTAGTAACTTCAATTTTGCGAATGCCGTTTACAATATTGGAATCAACTATCCATTCTAAAAGATATCGTTTTCGTTATTTTAACCCAAGTTTTCAGCCATAAAACACTATATTTTTATTACTTTTGATACATAAAATCAATAAAACAATCATGAGTCATTCAATAAAACCTGGAGTAGCCACAGGAAAAGAAGTTCAAGCAATTTTTAAACTTGCCAAAGAAAAAGGATTTGCAATTCCTGCAGTAAACGTTATTGGGTCGAGCACTATCAATGCTGTTTTGGAAACTACCAAAGAATTAAATGCCCCTGTAATTATCCAATTTTCAAATGGAGGAGCACAATTTAATGCTGGAAAAGGATTATCAAACGAAAACCAAAAAGCTGCCATTGCAGGTGGAATTGCTGGTGCAAAACATATTCACGAATTGGCAGTTGCTTATGGAGTAACTGTAATTTTACATACAGACCATTGTGCAAAAAATTTATTGCCTTGGATTGATGGATTGCTAGATGCTTCTGAAAAACATTTTGCTGAAACTGGAAAACCATTATACAGCTCTCACATGATTGATTTGTCAGAAGAGCCATTGCACGAAAATATTGAAATCTGCAAAGAATATTTGTCAAGAATGAGCAAAATGGGCATGACGCTTGAAATCGAGTTAGGAATCACTGGTGGTGAAGAAGATGGCGTTGACAACTCAGATGTTGATTCATCAAAATTATATACACAACCTGAAGAAGTTGCATATTCTTATGAAGAATTATTGAAAGTTTCTCCACAATTTACAATTGCAGCAGCTTTCGGAAACGTTCATGGAGTTTACAAACCAGGAAACGTGAAGTTAACACCAAAAATCTTACGCAATTCTCAAGAATATGTTTCTAAACATTATAACGTTCCTGAAAACACAATTGATTTTGTATTTCATGGAGGTTCAGGTTCAACTGTTGAAGAAATCAGAGAAGCCATTGGATATGGAGTGATCAAAATGAATATTGATACAGATTTACAATTTGCCTATACTGAGGGCATCAGAGATTATATGCAACAAAAAAGACCTTATTTGGCTTCACAAATCGGAAATCCTGAAGGAGCAGATCAGCCAAATAAAAAACATTACGATCCAAGAAAATGGATGCGTTTGGGCGAAGAAACTTTTAAAGCACGATTAAAACAAGCATTTGCTGACTTAAATAACGTGAATACTTTATAAAATAAGAATTAAACTTAGTAGAAAAAGCATCTTAAAAATTTAAGATGCTTTTTTTATGAAGGAAGTTTAAACGTCAACAAAAAATCTTTTACATTTGTTATTAAAATTCACAGTAAAAGTGGTTTTTGAAAACAAACAATAACTTTAAATAAAGATTCATATGAGTGCTTGGTTTAAAAGAACAGACAAAGGAATTCAAACAGCTACTGAAGATAAAAAAGACACACCAAAAGGACTTTGGTATAAAACTCCTAGTGGTAAAATTATTGATACAGAAGAGTTAAAAAAGAATTTATACGTAAGTCCAGAGGACGGATATCATGTTCGAATTGGTAGTAAAGAATACTTTGAGTTGTTTTTTGATGACAACACATTCAAAGAATTAAATAAAAACCTGACTTCAAGAGACCCATTAAAATTTGAAGATACACAAAAATACCCAGATCGTTTAAAAGAAGCACAAGTAAAAACGAAATTAAAAGATGCTGTCAGAACAGCTGTTGGCAAATCATTAGGGAAAAAGTTGGTTGTTGCTGCAATGGATTTTACGTTTATTGGGGGTTCTATGGGCTCAGTGGTGGGCGAAAAAATTGCGAGAGCAATCAATTATGCTATCGAACATAAAATACCGTTTTTAATGGTTTCAAAATCAGGAGGTGCTAGAATGATGGAAGCCTCACTTTCGTTGATGCAATTGGTAAAAACATCTGCAAAATTAGCACAATTGGCAGAAGCTAAAATTCCATATATTTCTTTGTGTACTGATCCAACAACAGGAGGAACCACAGCTTCGTATGCCATGTTAGGTGATATCAATATTGCTGAACCCAATGCATTGATTGCTTTTGCAGGTCCAAGAGTGGTAAAAGACACTACAGGAAAAGAATTGCCAGAAGGTTTTCAGCGTTCAGAATTTGTTTTAGAGCATGGGTTTTTAGATGCCATTTACGAGCGCAAAGACCTTAAAAAGCAAGTGAATTTATACATTGATTTAATTCAGAATTTACCGATAAGAAAGTAAAAAAAAAGTTAGCAAATACTAACTTTTCTTGAAATTCAGTAAATAGTTTTCCTATTTAATCCACAAACTCAATGTCGAATTTGCAATCCGCCCACACAACAATATTTTTTTAGAGCTAAAATAATCATCGTCAGGCAATGTGTTTTTTTCAAAGAATTATTGTAATTGGAATTTTATTTGATGATAGTCAAAGATTGTAAATTCGCTATCAAATTTTCTAAAATTTCGATTGACCCCAACTGCGGACCAATAAAATAAAAAATGCTCAAAGTAAGCTCTCGAATAAACTAAGAAAAAAATAGCCACATTTCAATTTCATAATTCCTCCCGTCTTTTTCCTATTTTTGCTTCCATGAAAACCAATCCTGCACAATTTATCAAACAAGAAGCCAAACGTTTGGGTTTCTTGGCTTGCGGAATTGCTAAAGCCGAGTTTTTGAGTGAAGAAGCTCCACGTTTGGAAAAATGGTTGCAACAAGGTTTTCATGGGGAAATGCAGTATATGGAAAATCATTTTGACAAGCGATTAGACCCTCGTTTGTTGGTAGATGATGCAAAATCTGTGATTTCATTAGCGTATAATTATTATCCTGAACAGCAACAAAATAACGATTCGTATAAAATCTCGAAATACACCTATGGTGAGGATTATCATCATGTCATCAAAGAAAAATTGCGAGAATTATTAGCAAATATTCAACAAGAAATTGGCGAAGTTTCAGGTCGTTGTTTTGTGGATTCTGCTCCTATTTTAGAACGTGCTTGGGCAGAAAAAGCAGGTTTGGGCTGGAACGGAAAACATTCTTTATTGATTCAAAAACAGCAAGGTTCGTTCTTTTTTTTGGCTGAATTGATTGTTGATTTAGAATTGGAATATGACCATCCAACAACCACCAATCATTGTGGCACGTGCACCAAATGCATAGATGCTTGTCCAACAGCCGCTATTTTGCCCAACAATACTGTAGATGCAAGCAAATGTATTTCCTATTTTACCATAGAATTGAAAGAAAATATTCCTTCTGATTATAAAAATCAATCGGATGATTGGATGTTTGGTTGCGACATTTGTCAAGATGTGTGTCCTTGGAATCGATTTTCGAAAGCACACCATGAACCCTTATTTTATCCGAAAGCAGCAATTTTGCAATTCACGAAAAGAGATTGGGAAGAAATCACGGAAGACACTTTTCAGAAAGTTTTTAAAAAATCGGCTGTAAAAAGAATAAAGTTTTCAGGTTTACAGAGAAATATTTCGTTTTTAAAAGATTAAAAACTTCCTTGCTCTTTCATTGAAAACTATATATTTGTATGCTTAAAATAGCAAACAACCAATATATGAGCGATTCTAGAAAAAGACATGAAGCTTTATTATATCATGCAAAACCAAAACCTGGAAAAATAGAAGTAGTTCCTACCAAAAAATACGCAACACAACATGATTTAGCCTTGGCATATTCACCAGGAGTTGCTGAACCTTGTTTAGAAATTGCGAAAGATAAAAACAATGTTTACAAATATACTTCCAAAGGGAATTTGGTTGCTGTAATTTCTAATGGAACTGCTGTTTTGGGTTTGGGAGATATTGGCCCTGAAGCCTCAAAACCTGTAATGGAAGGAAAAGGAGTTCTATTCAAAATTTTTGCTGATATTGATGTTTTTGATATTGAGATAAATGAGACTGATGTTGAAAAATTTATTCAAGTAGTCAAAGCGATTTCACCCACATTTGGCGGAATCAATTTAGAAGATATCAAAGCTCCTGAAGCTTTTGAAATTGAACGAAGATTAAAAGAGGAATTAGACATTCCTGTGATGCATGATGATCAACATGGAACTGCCATTATCTCAGCAGCAGCCTTAAAAAATGCGATTGAAATTGCCAATAAAGATTTTTCTAAAGTAAAAATTGTAGTAAATGGTGCAGGAGCAGCTGCCATTTCTTGTACTCGTTTGTATCTAAAATTGGGAGCAAAAACCGATAATATTGTGATGTGTGACAGCAAAGGTGTTATCCGAAAAGACCGAGATAATATGACTTCTGAAAAAGCTGAATTTGCCACTTCTCAAAATCTATTCACATTAGAAGAAGCCATGAAAAATGCAGATGTTTTTATTGGCTTATCACAAGGAAATGTTGTCACTCCTGAGATGTTGCTTTCAATGGCAAAAAATCCAATTGTTTTTGCAATGGCAAATCCAGTTCCAGAAATCAATTATGATTTGGCAATCGCTACCAGAAAAGATATTATCATGGCAACAGGAAGATCTGATCATCCTAATCAAGTAAATAATGTGCTTGGTTTTCCATTTATCTTTAGAGGCGCTTTGGATGTGAGAGCAACCAAAATCAATGAAGAAATGAAATTGGCTGCTGTGCATGCTTTGGCTGATTTGGCGAAAAAATCAGTTCCTGAACAAGTAAATATTGTGTATGATGAAGTGAGTTTGACTTTTGGAAAAGAATACATCATTCCAAAACCATTTGACCCAAGATTGATTTATGAAATTCCACCAGCAATTGCAAAAGCCGCCATTAAATCAGGAGTTGCTTTAAAGCCAATCACTGATTGGGAAAAATATCGTGAAGAATTGATGGAACGTTCTGGTTCAGGCAGAAAAGAAATCAGAATGATTCACAACCGCGCAAAAAGCAATTTAAAACGCATCGTTTTTACGGAAGCTGATTATATAGATGTGCTAAAAGCAGCACAAAGAGTGCATGAAGAAAAACTTGGTTTGCCGATTTTATTAGGAAGAAAAGAAGTGATTTTGGCACTCAAAGAAGAAATTGGTTTTACGGCTGACGTGCCAATTTTAGACCCAAAAACCGATGAAGAGGAAGATCGAAGAAATCGTTATGCAACCTCTTATTGGAACACAAGACAACGAAAAGGAAGAACACTCACAGAGGCCAAAAAATTGATGCGCGAGAGAAACTATTTCGCTGCAATGATGGTTAATGAAAACGAAGCTGACGCATTAATTACCGGATATTCAAGACCTTATCCAAGCGTTGTAAGACCAATTTTAGAATTAATTGGAAAAGATATAGGAATCTCGAGAGTTGCAGCTTGTAATTTGATGTTGACAAAACAAGGGCCTTTGTTTTTGGCTGATACAACTATCAATGTAAATCCAACAGCGAAAGATTTGATAAAAATCACTCAAATGACTTCGAATTTGGTAAGAATGTTTGGCATGAAACCCAATGTCGCATTGGTTTCATTTTCAAATTTTGGCTCATCAAAATCAGAAAGTTCAGAAAAAATTAGTGAAGCTGTTGCATACATCCACAGAAATTATCCAAATACAGTTGTTGATGGAGAAATTCAAGCAGATTTTGCTTTAAATCCAGAATTATTGGCAAAAGAATTTCCATTTTCAAAGCTAAATGGAAAAAAAGTAAATGTATTGATTTTCCCAAATTTAGAGTCGGCAAACATCACTTATAAATTATTGAAACAGCTTGAAGGAGCTGAATCTATTGGACCTGTAATTCTTGGATTGAGCAAACCTGTGCATGTTTTGCAATTGGGATGTAGTGTTGATGAAATGGTAAATATGGCAGCTTTGGCTGCAGTTGATGCTCAACAAAGAGAAAAGAGCAAATAAATTACTACATTAGGGGCTGAAAAAAAGTTATGATAACTCAGATAAGAGGAAGATTGGTTGAAAAAAACCCAACAGAAGTTGTTGTGGATTGCAATGGTGTTGGCTATCTGTTGCACATTTCTTTGAATACTTTTGCAGGATTGCCTTCGGATGAAAACGTGGTTTTATATACGCATTTATCAATCAGAGAAGATGCACATACCTTGTTCGGATTTATCACAAAAACCGAAAGAGAAGTTTTCAAATTGTTGATTTCGGTTTCTGGTGTTGGGCCAAGTATTGCAAGAATCATGTTGTCCTCTATGACTTCAGAGGAAATTCAGCAAGCAATTGCGTCAGGAAATGTTGATGTTATTCAATCTGTAAAAGGAATTGGTGCCAAAACCGCGCAAAGAGTGATTGTTGATTTGAAAGATAAAATTATGAAAACTTATGATATGAACGAAGTTTCTGTGCACACAAACAATACCCATAAAGATGAGGCGTTATCTGCTTTAGAGGTTTTAGGTTTCAACAGAAAACAATCTGAGAAGATTGTAAACAATATTGTGAAAGAAAATCCAGATGCGAGTATAGAAAAAATAATAAAATTGTCTTTAAAAATTTTATAATCAATTGATTAGCGATTTAAGAAAAATATTTTCAGCCATTCTTTTTACTTTTTTGGTAAGTTATCAGGTGTTTGCTCAAACAAATACTGATAAAGATTCAACTGCCATAAAAAATGATACTGTTCCGTTAAAATACAATTTCAATTACACACAAAAAGGCGGTCTTTTCTTGGATGATTTGGCTAAAAAAGTGGTGATTTTTGACAAAGGTTTAAACAAATATGTGATTGTAGAAAAAATTGGAGATTATTATACCAAAATACCAATCTTTTTAACGCCAAAAGAATACGAACAATATCGTTTAAAACGAGATATATCGCAGTATTTTAAAGATAAAGTTGGTGCTACAAATAGCAAGAAAAAGGGTTCCTCAGATGCTCAAAAAGATTTATTACCAGATTATTATGTGAATTCGAAATTCTTTGAAAATATTTTTGGCGGAAATACCATCAAATTCACACCTACAGGAAATCTAAATTTAAAACTTGGTTTTATTTATCAAAATACCGAAAATCCACAAATTTCACAAGAAAATCGTCGAAGTTTTACCTTTGATTTTGACCAACAGATCAATGCAAGTTTACGAGCAAAAGTGGGTGAACGTCTTGAATTTACTGCAAATTATGATACACAAGCTACTTTTGATTTTCAAAATTTAATAAAACTTGACTTTACCCCTACTGAAGATGATATTATTCAAGGAATTGAAATAGGTAACGTTTCAATGCCAATCAAAAACTCTTTAATTAATGGTGCTCAAACTTTGTTTGGGGTGAAAACAAAATTACAATTTGGAAAAACATCTGTTACTGGTATTTTTTCTCAGCAAAACTCAGAAAGCAGAAATGTGATTGCAGAAGCAGGCGCTTCAATTCAGCCTTTTGAACTAAGAGCCACTGATTATGACAATGATCGACACTTTTTTTTATCACAGTTTTTTTTTGACAATTATGCAAATTCTTTAAAAAATTATCCTCTAGTAAGTAGTCAAGTAAACATCACTCGAATTGAAGTTTGGATTACCAATAGAAACGCTGCAACTGATGATTTTAGAAGTATTGTTGCCCTTGCAGATATCGGAGAAACCAACAATACGAATTCAAACTATAAAAATTTAGTAGATAATTCTGGGGCTGTTCAATCCACAAATCCTGTAAGTATTTCTGTAAACGGTCAAGTTAGTTTTTTACCTCAAAACGATGCCAATAATATTTACGATGCAACCGTTTTATCAGGAATTAGAGATATTTCTTCAGTAGATAATACATTGATTTCTAAATTTCAAATGGATCAAGGAACAGATTATTCGATTCTTGAAAATGCAAGAAGATTAACCGCAAATGAATATACTTTAAATCCGCAATTAGGATACATTTCATTGAATAGAAGACTGAATGATGGTGAAGTTTTGGCGGTTGCATACGAATACACAGTAGCAGGAACTGTAATTGGAAGTAGCAAAAAATCATTTAAAGTTGGTGAATTTTCAAATGACGGAATTCAAGCTCCTCAAAATTTAGCAGTTAAATTATTACGTTCAGAAATTTTACAAACTTTCCGAAGAAATAATATTACAAATCGAGATGAATCTTTTCCAACTTGGCGTTTGATGATGAAAAATGTGTATGCTTTGGGTGCATTTCCATTGAGTCGAGATGGATTCCGATTTGAAATTCAATATAGAGATGATAATACTGGAATTGCATCAAATACTTTACAAAATGCTCAAACTTCAGGAATTCCAAATTTACCTTTGATCCAATTATTGGATTTAGATCAACTAGACCAAAGTCAGTTTAGAACCGCTGACGGTTTTTTTGATTATGTAGAAGGAATCACTGTAAATTCTCAAAACGGGTATGTAATGTTTCCAAATCCTGAACCTTTTGGAGATGGATTGGCAACCGATTTAATAAATCCATCAGATGAACGATTTTTATTCAAAGAATTATATTTGAATACTAAAATCAATATCCAAAATAACTTCCAAAACAAAGACAAATATTTTTTAAAAGGCTATTTCAAATCAGAAAATGCTGGTGGTATTCCAATTGGTGCATTCAACGTTCCACAAGGCTCTGTAAAAGTTTCTGCAGGAGGGAGACAACTAGTTGAAGGCGTTGATTTTGTGGTAGATTATTCATTAGGAAGAGTTCAAATTTTAGATCCAGGTTTGAAAGCTTCAGGAACACCAATTAATATTTCCACCGAAAATAATGCAGTTTTTAATCAGCAAAGAAAAACCTTTATGGGAATTGATGTTGAACATCGTTTTTCAGAAAATTTTATCATTGGAGGAACCATTTTAAACGTGATGGAAAGACCATTGACACCAAAAATTAATTTTGGTTCAGAACCAATTGATAATACCATGCTAGGTTTTAATATTGATTACTCTACTGAAGTTCCCTATTTTACCAAACTTGCTAACAAATTACCTTTTGTAAATACTGATGCTCCTTCTAATTTATCAGTAAGAGCAGATATGGCTTATTTATTGCCAGGTTCACCAAAAGGAATTGATGTTACAGGTGCAGCAACTTCATATATTGACGATTTTGAAGCATCCCAAATTCCGATAAGTTTGATTTCTCCTTTGGATTGGTATGAAGCAAGTACACCAAGGTTTTTTAACGGTTTTAATGGTGATCAAACTGATTTTTCTTACAATTATAAACGCGGAAAATTGGCTTGGTATAGTATTGACCAAATTTTTTATGGATTTGGACAAACTCCCGGAAGTGTTACTGCTGACGAACTTTCAAGAGCAGAAACCAGACAAATTAACTTTCGTGAATTATTCCCAAATCAACAATTAGATATTACTCAAAATGCTCAAATCAGAACGTTAGATTTGGCTTATTTTCCTGAAGAAAGAGGTTCCTATAACTTTAACCCAAATGCAACTATCACAAATGGTGTTGCCAAATTACCAAATCCAGAAACAAATTGGGGTGGAGTTATGCGTGCTTTAACCACTAATAATTTTGATCAAGCAAACGTTGAATACCTTCAATTTTGGATTATGGATCCATATCAAAATTACTCAATCACCTCAGAAGAAGGTTTGCCAAATGGCATAAACCCTGCTGATATTTCTAATCAAGTTGGGGATTTATATATCAATTTGGGAAATGTTTCAGAAGATATTTTAAGAGATAATCGTAAAATGTTTGAAAACGGTTTGCCAGAAGATGGGATAAAAATCGATGGAACAAATATCAACAAAACAACTTGGGGTGATGTTCCAAGAAATCCTTCAATCATTTATGCATTTAGTGAGTTAGATGCTGCAAGAACAAACCAAGATTTGGGTTTTGATGGATTAAATGATGCAGAAGAAAAAGCACTTCCTGGAATCGGAATTTTCAGTACTTTAGACGATCCTGCTGCGGATAATTATTCTTTTTTTAGAGGAACGCAGTTGGATGCAATTAACGCAAGTATCATCAAAAGATACAAAGATTTCAATAACACTCAGGGAAATTCGCCTACTTTAAATCAGTCAACAGAACCCTACCCTACTTCATCTACTACCTATCCTGATGTGGAAGATATCAATAGAGATCAAACCATGAATACTGTTGAAAGTTATTTTGAATATAAAATTTCGATGAATAGAAATGAACTGGTGAATGGACGAAATTTTATTGTAGATGAAAAAACAACTTCTGTAACACTTGAAAACGGAAATACGCAAGAAACAAAATGGTATCAATTTCGTGTTCCAATCAGAAGTGGAACTCCAGTAAATGGCATTACAGACTTTAATAGTATTCGTTTTATTAGAATGTTTTTGACAAATTTCAAAATGCCTATAGTCATCAGATTTGGTGAACTTGATTTGGTAAGAGGTGATTGGAGACGTTATGTAAGAACATTAAATACTAGAATAAATCCAGATAGAGACTTGACTCAAAGTGAATTAGAAGGTTTTGAAGTAGGTGTTGTAAGCATTGAACAAAATAACGGAAGTTATATTCAACCTCCTGGAATTGAAAGAGAGCGTTTGCAAGGAACAACCACTGTTCAGTTGCAAAACGAACAATCAGTAACCTTAAAAGTAACCAATTTAGAACCAAATTCTACGAGAGCCATTTATAAAAACATTAGTGTTGATTTGCGTCGTTTTAAAAACTTAAAAATGTTTATGCACTTGCAAGGTGATAATGGTTTTTCAGGAGTAATTAGGTTAGGAACAGATTTGGGTGAAAACTTTTATGAACTTGAATTGCCATTAACAGTAAGTAGTGGTGGAGGAAGTCAATTAGATATTTGGCCAGAAGAAAATAATTTAGATGCCTTTTTAGAATCTTTTGGAAAAGTAAAATTAGAACGAGATGCCATTGGTGCGCCTATTAATGAAGTCTATACTTCCACATCACAAAGTGGAAATCTTCCATACAAAATTAGTGTAAAAGGGAATCCAACTTTGGCGCAATTGCGAACCATTATGCTAGGATTGAAAAATACTAGTATTACAAATAAATCAGGAGAAGTTTGGTTTAATGAATTGCGTTCTGCAGGTTTTGACAATAAAGTTGGTTGGGCTGCAGTCGTAAATGCGGATGCAAATTTTGCAGATATTGCCAATGTTTCGCTTTCAGGAAGTATCAAAACAATTGGTTTTGGAAATGTGGAAGATCGAGTAAATCAACGAAGTTTAGATGAAACAAAGCAATATGATGTTTCCACAACTATCAATTTAGGAAGAGTTTTAACGCCTGAAAAATGGGGAATTCAATTGCCAATGAGTTATAGTGTTGGCGAGCGTTTTATTGACCCAAAATTTGATCCTCAATACCAAGATGTATTGATGTCAAATGCCATTAACCAAAATCCTAATAGCGAATTTTCGAGAGATTATACTAAGAGAACAAGCATTAGTTTTATAAATGTGAAAAAGAATCGGAATCCGAATTCAACCAAAAAACCAAAGTTTTATGATGTTGAAAACGTAGCTGTCTCCTATTCTCAAAACAGCGAATTTCACAGGGATTATAATGTTCAAAAATATGTAAATGAAAATGTAGCAGCTTCTGCAGCTTATAATTTTAATTTCAATTCAAAACCCATTGAGTTTTTTAAAAATAATGACTCAATTTTCAAAAGTAAATATTTGCGATTCATCAAAGATTTAAATTTAAATCCAATTCCAAAAAACATTGCAATTAACTCGAGAATCAATAGAACTTATAATGAACAACAATCAAGAAACTTAGTTCCTGGCTTGTCAAATCAGCCAGAATTAATTCAGCGTAGATTTTTGTTTGATTGGGATTACACTATTGGATTTGACTTGACAAAATCATTACAATTGAACTTTACTGCAACAAATAATTACATTTTTGATGCATTTGGTAGTGGTGAAGAATTACAAGTTTTTGATAATTTTTTCAATACAGGAAGACCAAATCATTATCATCAAAAACTAAATACGACTTACAATATTCCTTTGGATAAATTTCCTTTTTTAGACTTTGTGAAAGCAGATTATGCATATTCAGCCGATTTTGACTGGCAAGTTTCATCGCAAGATAAAACCATTTTTGAACAAATTGGAAACATAATTCAAAATGCAAATACACATAATATCAATACTGATTTTTCATTTGATAAAATTTATAAAAGCTTAAATTTAGAAAAGTTTTTATTGACAAAAGCGCAGCGAAAATCAGCAAAAGATAAAAATATCCGCATCAATCCAAGTAAAAAACTTTCTGTAGGAAAACAGATTTTAAAAGGAACGTTTGAGGTATTAACTTCTGTAAAAAAAGCAACCATCAGTTATACCGAAAATAACGGTCAGTTTTTGCAGGGATACACTCAGCCAATTGGATTTTTGGGAGGCGCTCCAACTTCATTTGCATTTGGTAGTCAAGTAGATATCAGAAATACAGCACTTGAAAATGGTTGGTTAATCACAAGAGTTGATGGTGCAGAATATTTCAATAAAACCTATAGCAGAACTCATTTTAACAAATTGGATTACACATTTATTGTAAAGCCTTTTACAGATTTGGATATTGATATTCGTGGAAATAAAATTCAGACAAATGACATTTCTCAACAAATAGATTTGATTGAAGGAAATAACGCTTTTGAAGATACACCCGTTTTTGAAACTGGAAACTTTAGCACTAGTTACTCTATGTTTTCAACTGCTTTTTCTGATGGAGATGCATTGTTTCAAAAAATGAAAGATTATAGAAGTATTTTAGGAAATAGATTATCAACAGAAAATGGAGTGCCGGTTTCAGGATTTGGAGAAAATAGCCAACAAGTTTTGCTTCCGGCATTTATTGCGGCTTACTCTGGAAAAAATCCAACTAAAGTAAATACTGGATTATTTCGAAATATCCCAATCCCAAATTGGACTTTACGATATAATGGTCTGATGAAATTGGATTGGTTTAAAAAGAATTTTTCGTCATTCGTAGTTTCACATGGATATAAATCTTCCTATACAATTTCAAGCTTTACAAACAATTTACAGTATGATGAAAACGCATCTTTTACCAACACAAATGCAGCAGGAAATTATGAATCGCAAAGATTAGTAGCAAGTGCAACTTTAGTTGATGAATTTTCGCCATTGGTTAGAGTTGATATGAAAATGAAAAATTCGTTTTCAATGAGAGGTGAAGTCAAAAGTGACAGAACATTAACTATGAATTTCAATAACAGCACCTTAACAGATATTGACGGAATTGAATACGTTATTGGATTGGGATATGTGTTTAAAAATGTGAAAATAAATTCTCGTTTTTCAGGAAAAAAAGTAGAGTTAAAAGGAGATATTAACTTAAGAGCAGACGTTTCAATGAGAGATAATTTAACCAAAATAAGATATGTTGATGAAGATAATACACAAATTAGTGGTGGACAAAGATTATTTTCTATTAAATTTACAGCCGATTATAGACTAAGTTCAAATTTGACAGCGTCATTTTATTACAATCACCAAACGTCAAGATATGCCATCTCAACAACTTTTCCGAGACAAGCTATCAATGCCGGATTTAATATTATATATAACTTAGGAGGAAATTAAAAAATAAACATTAAAAAAGTAAAATTTAAAAAATGACTATTCCAAGTAATTTAAAATACACTAAAGATCACGAGTGGATAAAAATTGAGGGTGAAAATGCAACAGTAGGAATTACTGATTTTGCACAAGGAGAATTAGGAGACATCGTATATGTGGATGTAGATACTTTAAATAATAGTGTTGAAGAAGGTGCTGTTTTTGGTTCTGTTGAAGCTGTAAAAACAGTTTCTGATTTATTCATGCCATTATCAGGCGAAGTAATTGAAATAAATGGAGCATTAGAAGACGAACCTGAATTGGTAAACACAGATCCTTATGGAAAAGGTTGGATGATAAAAATTGCTATTTCTGATAGCTTACAAATAGAAAACTTACTAGATGCTGAGGCATATCAAAAACTTATTGAGGGATAAATTATTAGTGATAATTGCCATTGTAATTTCACTAAGCGTTTTAACGTTAAGTTTAATAAAAATGCCAAATACAGGAATCACTTTAGTGAATATTGATAAAGCTTATCATAGTTTCGCTTATTTTACATTGACAATTTTTTGGTTATTGAGCTTTTATAAAATTCCGAAAAAAAAATACTTAATCACACTATGCTGTATTATTTTTGGCATAATAATTGAAGTTCTGCAAAATGTTATAACCGATTATAGAAGAGGCGAATATCTTGATGTTTTAGCAAATTCTATTGGATGTTTATTGGCTCTTTTTGTTTTTAGTATGATTTTTAAAAAAAAATATATTAATTAACAAATCGATTTGTAATTAAATATTTAATTAAATTAGCAACTTATTAAAAACTCTTTTACGATGGAAATTAAAAAAAATCCTAAATCAAATTTAGAAAATTTTAGCAAAATCTTTATGCAAATTGGCTTGGTATTAGCATTGTTTGTAACCTATGTAGCTATTGAAAAAAAAACATACGATAAAATCTATGGAAATTTAGGTTCTTTCAATATGAATCAGGAATTAGAGGAAGAAATTCCGATTACTCAAAAAATTGAGCAAGTACAACCAAAAACACCACCACCACCAGCTCCTGAAAAAATTGAAATCGTTGAAAACGAAAAAGAAATTGAAGAAACGGTTTTAGAATCAACAGAAACAGATCAAACTGAAGAAATTGTTGTTATAGAAGAAATGGAAGAAGAAGAGGAAATTGTTGAAGACGTTAATTTCATGATTATTGAAGATGTTCCAACATATCCAGGTTGTTCAGGAAACAATCAAGAAAGAAAAGATTGTTTTAGTCGAATGGTACAAAAACATTTTGGCAAAAAATTTAATGCTGATTTACCAAACGAACTAGGATTATCTCCTGGCAAGAAAAGAGTATTTATTGGATTTAAAATAGATAAGAATGGAAATGTTGTTGATATTCAAACCAGAGCTCCGCATCCAAAAATTAAAGATGAAGTAGAGAAAGTAATGTCGCAACTACCAAAAATGAAACCAGGAAAGCAAAGAGGTAAACCAGTTGGAGTTAAATATAGTATACCTTTTACGCTAATTGTTGAATAATATATAATTGTAAATCGTCAGCAAAA
>DDMS01000043.1 GCA_002340765.1 Flavobacteriaceae bacterium UBA2540
TATTATATAAAAACAAAAGGAAAAAAGAATAAAATTGGTTTGGCTATTTTCTCTAAATTTCTCATTATCAACAGTGGTTCTTTAGATTTAAAAAACACTTCAAACAACATTATTTTTGCTGATATTTTGAAAGGAAATGACACTATTAGAGTTTATAATATTCATCTACAATCATTAAAATTAAAAACAGATAAAGAAAATTTTGGTCAAGAAAATTCTGAAAAATTGGTTACAACCTTAGAAGAAGGATTTAAAAAACAAGTCAGTCAAACTAAAGTATTATTGGATCATGAAAAAAATTGGAAAGGGAAAAAAATTATTGCTGGAGATTTTAATAATACAAGTTTTTCCTGGGTATATACTCAAATTTCAAAAGGAAAAAAAGACACATTTATTGAAGCAGGAAAAGGGTTTGGAAAAACATTTGATTATCGATTTCCAATGAGAATAGATTATATTTTAACTGACGAATCCGCTGAAACTATTGAGTTTTCCTCATTTCATCAAAAAAATTCTGATCACTTTCCAATCTTAACTAGTGTAAATTGGCAATAATAATAAATTTCGCAATTAATATTCAAAAAATTGATGAAACATTTTGAGGTAGCAATTATTGGTAGTGGACCCTCAGGTGCCTCAACTGCGTTTTACCTTGGGAAAGAGGGAATATCTACAGTTATTATTGAAAAAGAAAATTTGCCAAGATACAAAACTTGTGGAGGAGGATTTGTACATAGGGGTAGAAAAAATATGCCTTTTGATATTTCAGAAGTCATTGAACGTGAGTTTTTTACAGTGGATAGTTACTTTATCAACAATCCAAATATTTGCTACAAATCAAGTAAAGATCAGCCAATTGTTACCATGATTATGAGAGATGCTTTTGATAATTTAATTGTTGAAAAAGCTAAAGAATTTGGAGTTACATTATTGGAAAATCATAAATTATTGGAGGTAACTTTTGACGGAAAATCATCCATTTTAAATACTTCTCAAGGAGAAATTTCAGCAAATTTTATCATTGCAGCAGATGGCGTTTTGAGTCCAACAGCAAAAATGAGTGGTTGGTCAACTGAAACGAGAAAATTAATTCCTGCTATGGAATATGAAGTAACAGTTTCAGAAGAAGATTTTGAACGTTTATCAAAAAGTGTGCGTTTTGATATTGATGCAGTTCCTTATGGATATGCATGGTGTTTTCCTAAAAAAAATCATTTGTCTTTAGGCGTATTGACTACTAAAAAAGGAAAAATTAATTTAAAAGAATATTACAAAAAATATTTGCAAATACTTGGTATTCATAATATTATAGAGGAAGATGCACATGGATTTCAAATTCCAATTTCTCCAAGAACTGATGGATTTGTTAAAAATAATGTTTTTTTGATTGGTGATGCTGCAGGATTTGCTGAACCAATTACTGCTGAAGGAATTTCAAATGCTATTTTAACTGGAAAATATGTTGCTGAGGCATTGATTGAAAGTAAATTGGATTTTGAACTTGCCAAAAAAATCTATGAAGAAAAACTTAAAATTAAATTACTTCCTGAATTAAAATCAGGGTTGTTACTTTCAAAATTCTTTTACAATAACAATCCAATTAGAAACTATATTTTAAATAATTACGGACAACATTTGAACAATATTATGGTTGATATTTTACATGGAGACAGACCTTTCCCAACAAATGTTCGAAAAAAATTAGCTGCAAAAATCAAAGAAAAAGTTTTTTAATTATTTTTCAAATCCATATTCACGTTCCTATTTACATATATGCAATTGGTATTTTTGATACCATTTTTCTCTTCCTAAATTTCTTGCATTTGTGTGCTCAATATTATTTTTCCAAGCTATAATATCATCTAATGTTTCCCAATAGGAAACTGTAATTCCAATGTCATTTCTAGCAGATTCTATCCCTAAATATCCCTTTTGAAGTTTTTCAAAAGCCTACATTTTTCCTCCTGTTTCATGATATTCTGCAATATTATCTGTAAGAATCGTTTTGAAAACTATGGCATAATAAGGTGTGTTTAAATTAGTAACAATTTTCATTTTTTGAATATTTTATAGTTATTGAATTATGTCGTACTTTTGCATGTTATAAATTTACAAGAATGAATTCAGAAAAAAAAGTAGCTTTTTATACTTTAGGATGTAAATTAAACTTCTCTGAAACCTCAACTATTGCTAGAAATTTCACCAATCAAGGGTTTGAGAGAGTGGATTTTGAATCAACATCAGATATCTATGTTATCAATACTTGCTCTGTGACAGACAATGCTGATAAACGTTTTAAATCTATTGTTAAAAATGCTTTAAAACAAAATAAAAACGCTTTTTTAATTGCTATTGGATGTTATGCACAATTAAAACCTGAAGAATTAGCGGCTGTTGATGGTGTTGATTTGGTTTTGGGTGCCACTGAAAAATTCAATGTAACAAGTTACATCAATGATTTAACTAAAAATGAAGTTGGTAAAGTGCATTCTTGTGAAATTTCTGATGCTGATTTTTATGTCGGTTCTTATGCAATTGGCGATAGAACTCGTGCTTTTTTGAAAGTTCAAGATGGTTGTGATTATAAATGTACCTATTGTACGATTCCACTTGCAAGAGGAATTTCGAGAAGTGATACTCTGGAAAACGTACTAAAAAACGCTAGAGAAATTGCTTCAAAAGACATCAAAGAAATTGTCCTTACTGGAGTAAATATTGGCGATTATGGAAAAGGAGAATTTGGTAATAAAAAACACGAACACACTTTTTTTGAACTTGTCAAAAAGTTAGATAAAATTGACGGAATTCATCGTTTACGAATTTCATCCATAGAACCAAATTTGTTAACAGACGAAACCATTACATTTGTTGCAAATTCAAATTCTTTTGTCCCTCATTTTCACATTCCATTACAATCTGGAAGTGATGAATTGTTGAAAAAAATGAAACGGAGATATTTGCGAAAAACATATACAGATAGAGTTTCGCAAATAAAATCTGAAATGCCAAACGCTTGCATTGGTGTAGATGTTATTGTTGGTTTTCCTGGAGAAACTGACGAACTTTTTCTAGAAACCTACAATTATTTGAATGAATTAGACATTTCATATCTTCACGTTTTTACTTATTCTGAAAGACCTAATACTGAAGCTGCTGAAATGGAAAATGTTGTACCTCATAATATTAGAGCAAAACGTAGTAAAATGTTGCGTGGTTTATCTGCAAAAAAAAGACGCGCTTTTTATGAATCACAACTTGGTAAAATACTTACTGTTTTGTTCGAAAACGAAAATAAAGAAGGCTACATTCATGGGTTTACAGAAAATTATGTAAAAGTAAAATCTCCCTGGAATCCTGAATTGACAAACACATTGCAAACCATTATTTTAAAAGAAATTGATGAAGATGGTTTGGTACGCTTTGAATTTTTGAAAGAATCAGTTATTTATTGATTTGTTATAAAACTTGACCATACTTTTATTTATTATAGTAAACCTACTTAAACTTAAAAATATCAATAACTTATATTTATTTGATGACAGGAAATGCTGCTGGTCCTGAAATTTTTGAAAACCTGTCTTTGCCAAATGAAAATTATAAATTACATTAACTGAAATAGATAAATACATTGGTTTTTAAAGAAACAATCTCAAACTATGCAATTTCTTTAACTGAAGAAGTAAAACATGAAAATCCTGTTTTAATTGAGGTCTCATTTGGCGGAATTATCTTTCAAGAAATGAGCTTCGCATAAGATATAAAATTGCGAGTTTTACAAAAATTTACTCCTTTTTTCCAATAAGATTAATTAAAAATTTTGATGATTGTAACCCGTTGGGTGCAATTAATTTTTGACTTTAATTTTTTTTTAGTTCGAGAGAATTTTGATAGAAAGTCTTATTGAGGAAAGAAAAATTAGTTTTAAAAATGATTCACGATACATTTTTGGTTCCGTTTTACCCCACAAAAAACGCTCGAATGAATGTTTTTAATAATTGCACCCAACGGGTATCATCATATTAAATATTTAATAGGAAAATCACTTCAGAAAAAAGCCCGAGATTATAAAAAATACTTATCTGTCAGAAATGAAAGTTATCTAAAATGATCAAAAAAAATTTGAAATGGGAACAAAACAAACCTTCGAAAAATTTTATACACATTCATAAAACTGATGTCAGTTTTTTTATGATAAAATATATCAAAAATGCTATTCTTATTGAAGGTGGAACTAATGCAATGATATTGAACAAAGCAAAAAATATTTCTGATATTATCAATCAAACTTTAACTTGTTAAAGAGTTTGTTTTTAGTTAATTTTACTAAAAATAATCTCATTTATCATGGATAAATCAATTCGTATATTATCTTTTATTGTTATCATTTTTAGCACTTTACTTTTCGTGAACGCAATCCAAAAATCCGATTCAAATCTAAAAACGGTTACTCACGAAAATTATAAAATTCAAAGTTTAAAACTTTCTGAGAATTTGAATTTTGCTGGAGAAAGAGTCCCTTTAGAAAATCAAAATGTTAGAGAAAGAATGGATAGAGAATTGCTCGTGAATACTTATTGGCAGTCAAATGGTTTGTTATTATTGAAACGAGCTAATAAGTATTTTCCAATTCTAGAACCGTTGTTAAAAAAATACGGACTACCAGATGATTTTAAATTTTTAGCGGTTGCAGAAAGTGCTTTTATTGATGAAACTTCAAGTGCTGGAGCTGCAGGAATGTGGCATTTTATGAAAGAAACTGGAATTGAATATGGTTTAGAAATCAATAGTAATGTTGACGAAAGATACAATATTGAAAAATCTACAGAAGTTGCTGCTAAGTATTTAAAAAAATCAAAAGAAAAATTAGGATCTTGGACTTTAGCAGCAGCAGCTTATAATGCTGGTAATTTTGGTGTTTCTAGCAGATTAGAATATCAAAAAGTTTCTAATTATTATGACGTATTATTACCAAATGAAACAGAGCGTTATGTATTAAGAATCATCGCTTTAAAAGAAGTAATGACCAATCCTGAACAATATGGATTTGTGTTTGAAAAAGAAGATTTATATGTTTTACCAAAAACAACGATTGTAAAAGTTGATACAACAATTACTGATATTGAAACTTTTGCAAGGAAATTTGGAATTACTTATAAGGAATTAAAAATTCACAATGCTTGGTTAAGAGAAACAAAATTAATCAATAAAACTGGAAAAGTGTATGAAATTAAAATTCCATTAAAATAAATATTCTTATTTTAAAAATTGTCTTTTTTCAAAAATGAATCATTTTTTTTTCACTTAGCTAAAAAAGCCTATCAATTTTGATAGGCTTTTAGATAAAAAAATTAACTAGTAATAAAATATATTATAATACTCTTACATTTACTGCGTTTAATCCTTTTCTTCCATCTTGTAAGTCGAATTCAACTTCATCGTTTTCACGAATTTCGTCTACTAATCCTGACGCATGTACAAAATGTTCTTTGTTTGATCCTTCTTCAGTGATAAATCCAAATCCTTTAGATTCATTGAAAAATTTTACGGTACCTTTACTCATTTTAAAAAAATTATTGTGTTGTTAAATTAATTAGTAACAACGTTTATTAGATGTCAAAGATAGGTTAATAAGCTTATGAAACCATAAATTATTGATTTTCTTTTAATTAAATATCTTAAATACTATGAATGAGGCGTTTAATAGCAGTAAATTCTTCCATAATTTCGTTTAAAACTACTTTTGCTGGTTTAATTTCATCAATAAATCCAGCTATTTGACCAATTTCTAGTTCACCATTATCTATATCACCTTCAAAAATTCCTTTTTTTGCGCGAGCTCTTCCTAAAAGTTCTTTGAGTTGTTCAACTGTTGGATTTTGTTTATATAATTCTTGTAGTTGATGGTAAAATTTATTTTTTACCAAACGAACAGGAGTTAATTCTTTCAATGTCAAATGAGTATCTCCATCTTTCACATCAATAATTGTTTGTTTAAAATTTTGATGCGCAGAAGATTCAGCAGTTGCTGCAAATCTACTTCCTATTTGAACGCCATCAGCGCCTAAAACCATGGCTGCCAACATTCCACGTCCGGAAGCAATTCCTCCAGCTGCAATTAGTGGAATAGAAATTTCTTTTTTTACCATTGGAATTAATGTAAAAGTGGTGGATTCTTCTCGTCCATTATGACCTCCAGCTTCAAATCCCTCACAAACAATAGCTTCAACTCCGGCATCTTGCGCTTTCAGAGCAAATTTTACAGAACTAACTACATGAACCACAATAATTCCTTTTTCTCTCAAAAATGATGTCCAAGTTTTTGGATTTCCTGCAGAGGTAAACACAATTTTCACACCCTCTTCAACAATAATTTCCATGATTTTATCAATTTCAGGATACAACATTGGCACATTCACTCCAAAAGGCTTGGTTGTTGCATTCTTGCATTTTTGGATATGCTCTCTCAACACCTCAGGATACATTGACCCTGCACCAATCAAACCCAAACCTCCTGAATTTGATACTTCTGATGCTAATTTCCAACCTGAAACCCAAACCATTCCACCTTGAATTATTGGGTATTTTATGTTGAAAAGTTGTTTGATTTTATTTGTCATTTTAATTGATATTCATTTCTAAAAGAGTTTTAAACGAAATTCTTCTGCCCAAATAAACTTAAGAAAGCCTTCGTTTTATATTTATTAAAAAATGACTCCTGAACCCAACAATTCATCTTGATGATACCAAGCCACAAATTGTCCTTCTTGAATAGCAGATTGTTGGTTTTCAAATTCCACAAACAAACCATTTTCAACCTTGTATAAAGTGGCAATTTCAAGAGCTTGTCTGTAACGAATTCTGGCGTTTACTTTCATGATTTCTCCTGATTTCAAGGCCAAATCTTCACGAATCCAGTGAATTTCATCATTTGAAACAAATAATACATTTCTATATAAACCAGGATGATTTTTTCCTTCACCCGTAAAAATAATATTTTCATGTACGTCTGTTTCAATCACAAAAAGCGGTTCTTTTGTGCCACCAACAGCCAATCCTTTTCTTTGTCCTTTGGTGAAATAATGTGCTCCTTGGTGTTTGCCCACTACTTTTCCATCCGATTTTTTGTAGCTGTATTTTTGAGAAAAATAAATAAGTTCAGCTTCTTTATTATCAAAAGTTGGAATTGATTTATGAACTTCCGAAAAATCTTCAGGAATTTGAACAATTTCGCCTCCTTTTGGCTGTAATTTTTGTTGTAAAAATTCTGGTAAACGCACTTTTCCAATAAAGCAAAGTCCTTGTGAATCTTTCTTTTCTGCAGTAATTAAATCAGCATATTTTGCAATTTTTCGTACTTCAGGTTTTGTCAATTCTCCAATTGGAAAGAGAGATTTTGCCAATTGTTCTTGTGAAAGTTGACATAAAAAATATGACTGATCTTTATTAACATCTTTTCCAGCCAACAATTTATAAACGCTTTTTCCCTCAATTTCTTCCTCACTTTTTCTACAATAATGACCTGTTGCAATAAAATCTGCACCCAATTGTAATGCGATCTTCATAAAAACATCAAACTTTATTTCTCGATTACAAAGAATATCAGGATTTGGTGTGCGTCCTTTTTCATATTCATCAAACATATAATCTACAATACGTTCTTTGTATTGCTCACTCAAATCAACTACTTGAAAAGGAATTTCTAGTTTTTCAGCAACAATCATAGCATCATTGCTATCCTCTAACCAAGGACATTGATTGGAAATTGTCACAGAATCATCGTGCCAATTTTTCATAAAAAGGCCAATGACTTCATATCCTTGTTCTTTCAATAAATAAGCAGTAACACTTGAATCCACACCACCAGAAAGTCCAACAACAACTCGTTTCATTTTTTAATTTTGATGTGCAAAGTTACGATTTTGTTGGTAAAATTTTAATTGAAAAAAACTGTTGTGTTTATTTCAAAAATTGATCAATTCTAGAAAGTTTTAAAACCGTTTTTGCATCTTTGGATTTCAACTGTAACTTTTCATCCTCTACAATAAAGTCATAAAATTGAAATTTTTGGGGAACGAAGCCAATAATTAATCATTTCTATTTGTTGCCTGAAAGATTGTGTTTTAAAAATTCCGAATTTTTCGCCTTCAGGATAATTTCTTATTTCGAAATTGTTGTCCCATCTTAAAAAAAGCATTGCTTTTTTTTCTGGATTTAGAGAATCTGTAACATCCCTGCTATTTATGAAAGTTGAATCAATTTTCCATAATCCATATAATTTATTTACTTCTGAAGTTGGTAATTTATCTATTCTTTCCAAGAAAAGAGTGATTTCCATTTCATCTACTTTTAGCTTACAAGTCATATTTTTTTTACTCAACTCAATTTTCATTGAATTTGTATAATCACTAAAACCAATGTCATTTTTAATAGTCAAGATCTTTGAACTTTTTTGAAATGTCCAAGATCCAACTGAATTTTATAACCAACCATTTCCGAAAGCGTGGGTAGAATCTGGATTGAATAGCATCCAATTTAAAGCTGGTGTAATCATTTCTTCATTTTCCATTGTAACCTTTTTTACCAACCATAAACCATTTATTTGGAAATCAGATAACTCTTTCTTACATGATATAATGGTTACTAAAACCAACAAGATTAAAAATTTATTACTTTTCATTTTTTTTATATGTATTATTTTTTTCAATTTTTTTTTCGTCAGTAATTTCTCCATCTATATAAAATTCCCATTTACCAAATTTTTTACCATTCTTATATATTCCTTTTTCTTTCAGATTTCCTTTTAGTTCATAGAATTTTGCTGAACCATTTAAAATTCCATTTTCATAAGTAACTTCTTCAATCAAAATTCCATCACTTGAATATTTTTGAGAAATTCCATGTTTCAAGTCATTTTTATATTCTGTAATTTCAGTTGTTTTTCCATTTGGATAAAAATTGATTAATTTTCCTTCTAATTTTCCTTGATTGTAAAATTCTTCAGACATTATTTTTCCGTCTTTAAAAAAGTATTGCCACCTTCCTACCCTATTTTTTTCGATAAAAAAACCTTTTGATTGTAAAATTCCTTTTGATGAAAAAAAATGAACTTTCACGGAATCAGTTTTTTCAATAAAATTTTTGATAATTGATGGGTGTTTAGAATTTGAAAACTCATAAAACTTAAAAATGCCAATTTCTTTTCCATTTTTAAATTGACCCTCATAACGAATTTCTTGATTTGAATAGAGCTTTTTCCAAATTCCAGTTCGTCTATTTTCTGAATCAAACTGATTGATTTTTTGAGAAAAAATGCCTAATACAAAAAAAAAGAATGCAGCAAAAAATAAATATTTGAGAGATCTTTTGAACAAAATCACGGATTTAAATTTTGCGTAAAGATACAAATACATTGTAAAATTAATATTTTTAATTTTAAACACATTAAAGGTATAAGACATTTTTTTGGCATAAGAGATTCGTGAAATTCGTGTGAATTAATTTTAATATTCAAGCTAATAAAATTTAAAAAAATCACATGAATAAATCTTATGAAATGCCTAATTTTGCAAATTATAAATAACAATATGAATTTAACCCAACTAAATGCCATCTCACCAATTGATGGACGTTATCGAAATAAAATTTCGTCGTTAGCAAATTATTTTTCAGAAGAAGCTTTGATTAAATATCGTGTTCGAGTTGAAATTGAATATTTTATTGCACTTTGTGAAATTCCTTTGCCACAATTGGCTGATTTTGAGACGAACAATTTTGTTTATTTACACAAAATTTATAAGGATTTCACTACAAATGACGCACAAAAAATAAAAGATATTGAGAAAATTATCAATCATGATGTAAAAGCAGTTGAGTATTTTATCAAAGAAAAATTTGATGCTTTGGGGTTAGAAAAACACAAAGAATTTATTCATTTTGGATTGACTTCACAAGACATTAATAATACTGCCATTCCACTTTCAATAAAAGAATTTTTAAAGGAAGTTTATATTCCGCATTTTAATGAGGTTTTAGAGAAATTAAAAATATTGGTTATTGAATGGAAAGAAATTTCAATGTTGGCTAGAACTCATGGTCAGCCAGCTTCTCCAACAAGACTGGGTAAAGAAATTGAGGTTTTTGTAGTTCGTTTGCAAGAACAGTTTAAACAACTTAAAAATATTCCAAATGCTGCGAAATTTGGAGGAGCCACTGGGAATTATAATGCTCATAAAGTTGCATATCCAACTATAAATTGGAAAAATTTTGGAAATAATTTTGTACAAGAAAAATTAAAATTACATTATTCATTTCCAACAACACAAATAGAACATTATGATCATTTAGCGTCATTATTTGATGCTTTAAAAAGAATCAATACCATTATTATTGATTTAGATAGAGATTTTTGGGCCTATGTTTCTATGGATTATTTCAAGCAAAAAATCAAAGAAGGAGAAGTTGGTTCATCAGCAATGCCTCACAAAGTCAATCCGATTGATTTTGAAAATTCAGAGGGAAATTTAGGAATTGCCAATGCAATTTTTGAGCATTTATCCGCAAAATTACCTATTTCTCGTTTGCAAAGAGATTTGACTGATAGTACGGTTTTGCGAAATGTTGGTGTTCCTTTTGGTCATACAATAATTGGTTTCACTTCAACTTTGAAAGGTTTGAATAAATTATTATTGAATAAAGAGAAATTTGAGCAAGACTTGGAGAATAATTGGGCAGTTATTGCAGAAGCAATTCAAACGATTTTAAGACGTGAAGCGTATCCAAATCCTTATGAAGCGTTGAAAGGTTTGACGAGAACCAATGAAAAAATAAATCAAAAAACGATGGCAGATTTTATAGATACTTTGGATGTTTCTTTGGAAATCAAAAAAGAATTAAAATCGATTACACCTTCAAATTATACAGGAATATAATGAAAACAGAAAAAAGAGTAAAGAAAAGAGAGAAATTAATAAATAACATTCAAATCTTGTTTATTGTTTCTTGTTTATTATTTCTAAATATAGTTTCTTGTAAATCAGAATTTAAAGACAATTCAAATCTTTTTAAAGAAGGTATTTTTGAAATTCCTGCAGGAGGTAATTTTGTGAAAGAAACCATCATCAGAAAAGATAGTATTCAAATCAGTAAATACGGAAGTTCGGTTGATACGTTATCTATTAAGTGGAAAAATAATTTTTTTTATACATTAAAATACATCAATCCAAAAACGGATTTACAAAAAGATCCAATGTTTATTCAAATAAATAAGGTGAATGAAAATTCGTATGATTTTACAGTTAAAATCGGATTTTCAAAATTTTCTCAAAAAGGAACTGTTTATAAAATTGAATAAATACTTAATTTAATATTTTAAGTAATCAAAACATTGAACTAGGAATTTTGAATTTTAAACTACTGAACGTATTTCGTCTTTTTCATTGTACTCAAAACAATAAACGATGCCAAGAAAAATAATGCCAAACAAAGTACACTCCATTGCATAGAATCTGTGATTGCAAATAACAATCCGTATACTAAAGTTCCTAAAACAATGGCTATTTTTTCAGTAACATCATAAAAACTAAAATAGGTTGTATGATCTTGTGTTTCTGGTAATAATTTAGAATAGGTAGATCTTGCTAAAGATTGAATGGCTCCTAAAACCAATCCCAAAACAGCGCCTAAAGAATAGAAATAAATGGCCACATTTGGCAATTCTTTGTGTAATAAAAAAGCACAAAAACACACAATCATCCAAATAAAAATAGTGATTTTTAACGCTAAAATATTTCCTTTTTTCTTAGAAATTTTGGAAAAAACATAAGCTCCTGCAATGGCTACAATTTGAATTAACAACACTGTTATGATCAAATCAATGGCTTTCAATCCTAATTCTGTAGAGCCAAAAATAGTGGCTAATAATATAATTGTTTGAACTCCAACACTTAATAAAAAAAATGAAATTAAAAATCGTTTTAATGTTGGAGATTTCATCATTTCTTTAGCTACGATTTTCAATTCCCTAAACCCTTTCCAGATATAATCTTTTTCAGGTTTTTTATGAAACACGTTGTTTGGCAATTTGCGGAATGTGATTTGCGCAAAACCCAACCACCACAAACCAACCATCACAAAAGAAATTCTTGAAGCCGTTCCAGAAGTTAATCCAAATGTTTCTGGCATTTGAATCAATATTAAATTGATAATTAATAAAATAACGGAACCAATATATCCAAAAATAAACCCTTTTGCACTGGCACTATCTTGCTGTTCTGGATGCGCAATTTCTGGTAAATACGCATTGTAAAAAACCAAACTTGCCCAAAAACCAATACTCGCAAAAATGGTAAAAACAATTCCAACCCAAACTGTTTCAACACTGTCAAAGAAATACAAACTCATCACTGAGATACTTCCTAAAGCACAAAAAAAGCGCATGAATTTTTTCTTACTTCCAGTATAATCAGCAATTCCAGATAAAATTGGAGAAATAAAAGCAACCACTAAAAATGAAAAAGAAAGTGCATAACTATACAAAGTATCAGGATGCTCCCATTCCATCCAAAGGAAAGTTACAATTTCATCTTTGGTAATTGCACTATAATATAAAGGAAAAACCGCAGTTGCAATCACCAATGAATAAACAGAATTTGCCCAATCATAAAATGCCCAACTATTGATTAATTTTTGTTCTCCTTTTTGTAACATATCAGAATTTTTAAAATTAAAACCCATTCAAAAATCAACTTTTGAATAGCTCACAATATACTAAATCTTATGATATGTTATTTTTTTAAATTCGTTTTTTGTGCATTGAATTTTTCTGCCAATTTCATTGCTTCTGGCAAATAATTTCTCAGGCTTTCAATTCTACTCTCGTTTGATGGATGTGTACTTAAAAACTCAGGTCCTTGCTTTCCTCCTGATAATTTACTCATTCTCTCCCAAACCTCAGCAGCTTCTTTGCCATCGTAACCAGCCATAATCATAAAAACCAATCCTAATTTATCTGCCTCATCTTCATGTGTTCTACTAAAAGCCAACATGCCTACTTGTGAGCCAACACCGTAGGCTAAATTCCAAATCTGAGCAGTTTTTGGATCATTACTAGAAGTTCCAATAGCAACTGCAGCTCCACCTAATTGTTGAATCTTCGATGATGACATTCGTTCTTGTCCATGTTTTGCAAATGCATGTGCGACTTCATGCCCCATAACAGCTGCAATTCCATCTTCATTGGCGCAAATAGGCATAATTCCTTTATAAAAAACGACTTTTCCTCCTGGCATACACCAAGCATTTACGGTTTTATCTTCTACCAAATTAAACTCCCATCTATACGAATCTGCTTCTGAATTCATTCCATTTGCTCTCATAAATCGATCTACAGCTGCAGCAATATTTTTACCAACTTCTTTTACTTGATTGGTCATTTCTGCATTTGTTGAAAGTTTATTTTTTTCTAAAAAACCTTTGTACTGTGCAAAACTTGTGGGAAGTACTTCTGCATCTTTTACAAAATTCACACGTTTTCTACCAGTAATTGGTACTGTACTACAATCAACTAAAAGAAATCCAACAAATAGTAAAAGAACTAGTTTTTTCATATTTATATATTTTTAAAATTATTTTGAAGATTTTACAAAGGAAAACGCTTTTTTAACAACTAAATTACAGATTCTTTCTTTTCAAAAAAAATAAAACTGAATTGTTTTAGTTGAAATACGATTTAAAACCTTCATGAATGCAAAATTGTAATTTAAAATTCGGAAAATCAGTATATTTACGACTATTATCAGAAAAACAAAAAAATATATTACTTATGTATAAATTTATGGGGTTATTGGTATTCAGTCTTTTGATGAGTTGTCAAAGCAAAGCGCAAACAAATACTGAACAAAAAAAAACCTACAAAATCGAAAAATCAGACGCAGAATGGAAAAAGATTTTATCGCCAATGGAATATTATGTGTTGCGTGAAGCTGGCACTGAAAGAGCTTTTTCAAGTCCGTTAAATAATAATAAAGAGAAAGGAACGTATGTTTGTGCGGCATGTAAAACGCCTTTGTATGAATCCAAATACAAATACGATTCTGGTTCAGGTTGGCCCTCTTTTGATAGAGGAATTACAAAAAATATAGAACTAGATGTGGATTATAAAATTGGCTATGAACGCACTGAACTCAAATGCAATACTTGTGGCAGTCATTTAGGACATTCTTTTGATGATGGTCCTCAAAAAACCACTGGAAAACGTCATTGTATTAATGGTGTAGCCTTGACATTTATTCCTGATAAAAAAGAATAAAAAAACTGGTATTCAATAACTTAACAAAAAATTTTGAGTCATGGATAAATTAGCAATTGCCGATTTAATAGAAGAAAAATACCAAGTATTGTTTGATTGGCTCAATCAACAACCTGCTGAAAATTGGGAAACTGGTCCTGAAGGAAAATGGACAACAAGCCAGCATATTTTGCATTTGGTAAATAGTTTGCAATTATTGAACAATGCTTTGAGTTATCCACGATTTTTTTTGAAATACAAATTTGGTTTGAGCAACAGACCTTCAAGAAGTTACGAAGAAGTTGTAAAAAAATACCAAGAAAAACTAGAAGAAAATAAAGATAAAACTATTGCATTTAATGAAAATTTAAAAAGTCCATTACTCAAAGATAGACCTCGTTTGCTAACTAGACTACAAATCCAATATAAAAAATCGCAGTATAAAACTCGTAAAATAAGTGATGTCAATTTGGATACTCTTGTCATTCCTGATCCTTTAATGGGGAAAATGACTGTTAAAGAATTAATTATGTGGGCAGCATATCATACAGAACATCACACCACATTTTAAAAAATTTATATTAAAAAATCTATTTTTGGTTGATTTCAAGCAATAATTTCTTGAATAAAAATCAATCATTCCACAAATTGAATCGTCATGAATTGTTATATTTGTGGCTCTTAAAAAAGGAAGTAACCTATGTTTAGTAATTTAAGTGATAAATTAGATAAAGCCTTACAAACGCTCAAAGGGCATGGAAAAATAACCGAAATTAACGTAGCAGAAACCCTCAAAGAAGTTCGAAGAGCTTTGCTTGATGCGGATGTTAATTTCAAAATTGCCAAAGAATTTACGAAAAACGTTCAAACCAAAGCTATTGGTCAAAATGTATTGACAACCCTGAATCCAGGGCAGTTGATGGTAAAATTGGTCAAAGATGAATTGACTGCGTTGATGGGTGGTGAAACTGTTGGTATAAATTTAGGAGGTTCTCCAACCGTTATTTTGATGTCAGGTTTACAAGGTTCTGGAAAAACTACTTTTTCTGGAAAACTGGCAAATTACTTAAAAACAAAAAAAACAAAACAAGTACTTTTAGTAGGTTGTGATGTGTATAGACCTGCTGCCATCAAACAATTACAAGTAGTTGGAGCGCAAGTTGGCGTGGAAGTATATGCTGAAATTGATACTAAAAATCCTGTTGAAATTTCGTTAAATGCCATCAAATATGCGAAAGAAAATGGCAAAAATGTAGTCATCATTGATACTGCTGGACGTTTGGCTGTGGATGAAGCTATGATGACTGAAATTTCGAACATTCATAAAGCTGTAAAACCTCAAGAAACTCTGTTTGTAGTAGATTCTATGACAGGTCAAGATGCTGTAAATACGGCAAAAGCATTCAACGATATTCTGAATTTTGACGGAGTTGTATTGACCAAATTAGATGGTGATACCAGAGGTGGAGCTGCGTTATCAATCAAATCTGTAGTAGATAAGCCTATCAAATTTATTGGAACTGGCGAAAAAATGGATGCGATTGATGTGTTTTATCCAGATAGGATGGCTGATCGTATTTTGGGAATGGGAGATGTTATTTCGTTGGTAGAACGTGCTCAAGATCAATATGATGAGGAAGAAGCCCGAAAACTACAAAAGAAAATTGCCAAAAACCAGTTTGGTTTTGATGATTTTTTAACCCAAATTCAGCAAATCAAAAAAATGGGAAGCATGAAAGATTTGGTTGGGATGATTCCTGGAGCTGGAAAAGCGATGAAAGAAATTGATATTGACGACAATGCTTTCAAAGGAATTGAGGCTATAATTCATTCCATGACTCCATCAGAAAGAAGCACTCCTTCTTTAATTGATGTTAACAGAAAAAAAAGAATTGCCAAAGGTTCAGGAACTAGTATCCAAGAAGTAAATCAATTGATGAAACAATTTGAGCAAATGAGCAAAATGATGAAAATGATGCAAGGTGGGGGTAGCAAAAAAATGATGCAAATGATGCAAGGGATGAAATAATTGCCTCAAGGTTTAGGATTCAAAGTTCAAAGTTCAAAGTTTAAGATTTGAAATTCGTAATTCATGATTCATAATTTTTAATTAAATAAATGATTTTATTAGACGGAAAAAAAACTGCTGCTGACATTAAAGAAGAAATTGCTTTAGAAGTTAGCTATTTAAAAGAAATAGGGCGCAAAACTCCTCATTTAGCTGCAATTATTGTAGGAAATGATGGCGCAAGTATCACGTATGTGAATGCAAAAGTAAAGGCTTGTGGACGTGTGGGTTTTGAATCAACTTTGATTCGTTTGCCCGAAGAAACTTCTGAAGAAGATTTATTAAATGAAATTGCAATTTTAAATATCGATAAAGATATTGACGGATTCATAGTGCAATTGCCATTACCTAAACATATTGACGAGCAAAAAGTCTTAATGGCAGTCAATCCAAACAAAGATGTGGATGGTTTTCATCCCATGAATGTTGGAAAAATGGCGTTGAATTTACCTACTTTTATCTCTGCAACTCCCTTTGGAATACTAGAATTATTAGAGCGATACAATGTGCAAACCTCTGGAAAACACGTAGTTGTTTTAGGAAGAAGTCATATTGTAGGAAGCCCAATGAGTATTTTGTTGTCTCAAAAAAGAAAAGTGGGTGATGCAACAGTGACCATTTGCCACAGCCGAACTAAAAATTTAAAAGAAATTACCTTACAAGCAGATATTATTATAGCTGCAATTGGGATTCCTGAGTTTTTGAAAGCTGATATGATCAAAGAAAACGTCACTGTGATTGACGTTGGTATTACCCGAATAGAGGATTCTAGCAAAAAAAATGGTTACAGATTGTTGGGAGATGTTGCTTTTGAAGAAGTTTCAAAAAAATGTGAGTTTATCACACCTGTTCCAGGTGGAGTTGGACCAATGACGATTGCCATGTTATTGAAAAATACATTAATAGCTAGTCAAAGAAATCACTAAAAAAAGCTTTCAAAATAATTACTCCTCTTCCCTATTCACCAAATCCATAGAAAAAGCAGGCGTGCAAATCGCCAAATATTCGCAAGGTTCATCAAAAGGATTTGAATATTGAACTCGGGTGTTTTTTTCAATTTTGATGGATTGTAGTGCTTCTAAAACAACAGTTTCTCTCTCAATAATAAATTGTTTTTTTCCTTTGATGATATAGGTATATTCGTCAAATTCAGGAGTTTGAAAAGGTTCTTTCCAATGGGGTGGTGCTATCATGTGTGCAATACTTATAGCCTGATTTTTATCCGAAGCTAACCCAAAATGTTCTTCAATTAGTTTTCCATCATTAGTAGGAACTACAAAAGGTGATTTTTGAATCGTGTATTTTTTTTTCATAACGAAATGTGCGAAAGCGATTGGAATGGCATCCTTTTTATGCTGAAAAAGAAACTAAATTTTACTCTAAAATTTTATTTTAGCATAAAAAGATACAATGAAAAGCGCGGTTTTGTTTTTACAAAATTCGCCCTAATCAAACCAAATCACAAATGATTTTATTTTTGCCAAATCAGGAATTTGTTCTAAAGAAACCTTTTGAATACTGAAGTCTTTCAATCCTAATTCTTCTTTATCTATTGTCATTGTTGCATTTAATTCATCTAAAAAAAGTGTAATCGAAAATAAAGTTGATTCAACTCTTAAGGAATTTTCTACATTAATTTGAGAGAAATTTAAATCTAAATTTAATCCTTCTTTTGTAGTGAAACGTTTGTCATGAATTTCAATACTCTTTATTGTTGACGATGAATCTTGTTGCTCTTTTGGAATAATAGTTAGTAAATGATTTCCTCCTTTTTCATAAATAAAATATTTATCTTCATCACGAAAATAATTATCGCTTGAGGCTTCTCCTCTAAAAAATATTGCAACAGAGTCTTTTTTAAAAATTTCTTTTAAATCATTTATTTTTGTTTGGGTATTGATTTGACCAACTTTCCCTTTTTCAATTTTAAATTTATCATTGTTTTTACAGCTTGTTAAACTCACCAAACTAGTCAATACAAAAATTGCTATGAAATTCTTTTTTATCATTTTTTTAATTAATTACTTTTTAAACGTTTTTTTTTGAAATTATTATTTCATTATTTTATCTAAAACTTTAGAAACTGCTCTAATAAAAGTGGCAATTATAAACACTTTTACCGAAGAATCTTATGCTGTGCCTCTTCTTGTGGAGTTAGTTCTTATATTTTATTTTTTTTTCATATTTTTCAAACTCTTTTTTAAGCTCAGCTTCTTTTTTTGCTATTTCGTCCGCTAAAGTAATGATTTCAATTTTATTTTTCAAGGGTTCATCGACACTTTCTCTATCAATTTCTTGGATATATTTATTATAAATTAACCCGTTGGGTGAAATTATTTGAAGTAAAATAAATTAAATAAATGTTGGTCAAGATACCGGGAATCAACATCTTGAAGTCGCAAAACAACCATTATTTATAACAAATATAGTTAAAAAATTATTTTAGAAGTTTTAAGTTCTTTG